>NZ_JAKUGE010000018.1:0-94410 GCF_022663795.1 Bacillus cereus group sp. BfR-BA-01349 | reverse complement strand
TTGTATTAATGACATGACCTGTGAACCAAGCATCTTTTCCAGGGCCACTATATAAATTGATACCCGATCCTTCTGGGTATTTAGACGTTGCGATACCTAGCCCTTTTGGTTGTAGTGGTTTATTAGAAGGATCTGTTGTACCACCACCGTCTCCTTTTCCTAAGTAATCTAATGGATTCACAGCATTACTCTTATTAACGTTCCAAGACCCTTTATGCAATTCAAAATGTAGATGTTGACCAGTAACTTCTCCCGTGCTACCCATAACTCCAATAGTTTGTCCTTGCGTAACATAATCACCTTCTTTCACCGTTCGAGAACCGCTACGCATATGAGCATATACTGTTTCCCATGTAACCCCATCAATAGTGTGCACAATCATAATACATTCACCATAACTAGATGAAACATAAGAACGACTAACTCGTCCGCTAGCCGCTGCATAAATCGGATGATAACCCGATTCAGCCAGATCTATCCCATGATGATCTGGTCTACTCCCCCTAAAACCACTTGTTACTCTCGTTGTATCGGTTGGATAAATAAATTTTGCCATAATAATCTTCCTTCCTATTTATAAGTGATATAAAAAGGCACTTAAAAAAGCACCCTTTCATAACATTTTTTCTTTATATTTAAATTTAATATTTATAATCGCAGAATAAGAAACCCTTTGTTATTACCTTACATTAAAATGTTCTTCTTTTACCCATGTATTTTGTCCAATATCGATATAGCCATCTTTTCTCGCAAAAACGCCATATGGATAAGATCCATCTACATTTCCTTTATAATTTCCATTTGGACCATCATATGTGTTAATACCATAACCTGCTGGATATTTTGAATAAGCATGGAACCACTCTACTTCAAAGTGTTCTTCTTTTGCCCATGCTTCCCAGCCTAGGCACAACATATTTTCATTCCCACCATACCAAGCAGCATCTATAATTAAATATGGCATTTTTGTATTAATGACATGACCTGTGAACCAAGCATCTTTTCCAGGGCCACTATATAAATTGATACCCGATCCTTCTGGGTATTTAGACGTTGCAATTCCTAGTCCTTTTGGTTGTAACGGTTTATTGTCACCACCATCAGTTCCTCCGTTAAAATCAACATATTGCTTAACAATTTCAGAGTAGAAGAAATTCCCCCCATTTTTATATCGATAACCACCATTGTAGGCAACAGCGATAGGGTGACTATATTTCACCATAGCACCAGTTGTATTTCCGAGTGATGGAGCAACAACCGTTTTAGAATACAAATCTGCTACCGGTAATGAATGCTGTTTATTGTTAGAAGCTAACCAGCGAAGGTAAGCTCGTCCAAAATTATACGATTGAACAATGGCACTTAAATCTGTAATACCATTTTTCTTTGCATCATCAAAAGCTCCCTTTAAATGCTTTACTCCGTAATAAATTGAATCCTTAGGATTTTTAATTGTATTCATTGGCCAACCTTGTGATTCACTGGACTGCATAATATCGGGGGTTGTTTCAGAGTTCCCTCCACTTTCCACCATAATAATTCCAAGTACGTAAGGAACTAACTCAGGTACTCCTTGTGCGGAACATTCACTTTCTACCATTGATTGCCAACGTAACACTTGTTGTGGCAAATTCTTTGTTTTGACTGAAGCAGCTAATAAATTCATCATTAAACATCTCCTTATTTGCTATTATTTTCGCCTGTAAACCTACTACTTTACTAAATATAACCGGAAGCTAAATGCCCATTTATCTATAAAATCACTTCATGTTACTCACCTTCTTTCACAACAAAAAGAGCAACCATAAAAATAGTTGCCCTTTCGTCGAAATCTTATATTACTACTATAAATCACTTTTTCAATACTTTCTGTACACTGCATGTATCCTACAAAAAGGTAACACTAAAATCCATCTAAAAACTTGACAATCTTCCTTATTTCAGCGTGTTTTCGGCGTATATAGCCTGTACTATAATATAATTCAAACGCAATTTGCTCTAAAGTCATTCCATCAACATATTTCATTTTAAGTATTTGATGATCCAGTCCTGTAAACTTATTAATCAAAAGCTTTAAATCACACTCTTCATTCATTTTATGAGCTAATTCATATTCAATTGCTTCAATACGCCCTTCTACCTTAGCCCCTTCCGATTCAGCGGTTAATCTTACATTTTGCAAATCACCGCTAATCCAACGCTTCAATTCGGCTTTTGATTTATCTAAGTTGTATTCTAAATAAGCAATTTCTTCTTCTAACTTCTTATAATCTTTGAGCCATTCGAACACTTACTGATTCACCCACTTCCGTTCTTTTTACAAAGTCTCTTAACACTAATTTAATAGAATGAATATGCTTATTAGCTTTTTCAATCTTTATTACTTGTAAATTATCTTTCATTTTATAAACACAACCCTTTCCTAACATTTTTTACCCTCTATTGATAAGTTCATTACATCTTTAGAATTCCGATATCGTAAGTAATTCCTGAATCCTTTTGAAAAAACTTCTAACAGTCCCCATAGAACCTTAAGAAAGAAACTGAAATTACAAATGGTTCATACTTGATCCAAACATTCACTACTATCTTTATAATACTGTTCACTATGCATTGGGAATCTTTAAAGAATATAATTGTATTATTATTTTATTAACATAATATATTTTAAAATAACAAAATCACCTAACATTTTTTCTTATGACTTATATTTATTTAACACTTCTTGTAATCTCTCACGCTCTTCATCAGTAGACTGCACGGTTTTTCTTTCCCCTTCTAGATTTGTTGATTCATCATCTTTATATAACCAATCGGGTGCAATCTCTTTTCTATTTGAATACTTCCTACCTGTCTCGTTATATTTCTTTTTCTTGCTCATTTCGAAACGTCTATCTAGTGTAGCCACATCAACTAATGTTTTAACTTCTTGCTCCTTCCAATTCCTCAATATAGCCTTAATGTAGTTCCATCTTGGTGCATTCGCATCAACGGCTTTATTAATTGCCTGCTGAATTAACTCATCACTAAACAAATTACAAAAATCACCCAACTCTGCAATTGCAATTTCACTTAACGGAATGCCCATCCCCTTAATAAAGTTACAACTTACTTTAACCCTCTCATTGATGAATACACGAGAGTCTAATTTATCCATATCATCATAATGATTAGTGTTTTGTATATTAGTATTTCGTTTATTAGTAATTAGTCTATTAGTATTTAGTAGTGTCTGATTTTCCACATATAGCTTTACCACATCTTGGTTTTCCACTTGTGGCATGTTCCTTTGTGGCGTTTCGTAAATTTCCGTATCCCACCTTGTAATTTTTGGGTATTCCCATCACGAACAGGATAACGTTTTACATAACCTAATTCTTTTAATTCCTTAAAACCTGTACGGAGCGAATCTTCTCCATCCTTAGCATGTCGAGCTAATTCGCTAATATGAAAAGTCCAATCGTCTGGTAATGTAAGCGCATAGGCTAAGATTCCTTTCGCTTTCCATGACAACCTTTCATCTTTTAAACCAGTATTATTTATAACGGAATAATTACTATCTTTTTTCACTCGAATAATCCCCATACTAGCCACCTCATAAATTCTCAAAAACGGTATTCAATGTTATACTTATCTAGAGATATTTTTTCTTATAGAATCCGCTGCAACGGATTCTTTTCTTATGCATTCATTCAAAACAATCATGCTATCCATATCTATTTTCTTCTAAACCTCTCTTATTCCTCAAATTCAACATCCACTTGAATTTCGATATTCATTGGAATTTCTTGTGTTATACGAATCACATTTTGACTCATTCCTTTTTGAATAAGCTTTCTAACCTGCTCTTTTGCATCTTCCTTTGTTTTAAATTCACTGACAGTTGGTAACCCTGCTAAACTGCTAGTAATCACTAAAATCTTTCTTTGCATGTTCTTTCCTCCTACTGAATGTCTGCCATATTTATTTGTGAGTTTTTAACTGTAATTTCTTCATTTAAAACAGTTGGAATTGAATATTCTTCATTAATAATTTGTATTGCTCTATCCAGATGATGACGCTTAATAGCTTTATAACTATTCACACCAAATTCCCGATGTAACTGACTGTAAATGTCTCTATATAACTTCCTTCTAAGGCCGATATCCTGATAAGAATTTGAATTTTTACCTCCCAATAACATAACACCTAACCTTTTTACAGCCCTTGTTATTTCTTCACACTCGATAGCATAAAGCGGCGTATTTTCTCGCAATCCCCTCACCTCAGACTTAATCTCTTGTATCTCCTGAGTATGCCCTTCTAACGCAGCAAATGTTAACTTTAAAACCCCCATTGGATCCTTTGGCACATTTTGTTGATTTTGTATATACTGCTTCATTCGTTTGAACTCTTTCATAAATTTAATTTTCATTCCAACCGCTTCTCTACTGGTATATCCCATAACAAGTAACGTGAATGCTTCTTCTGTTAAATCATATTTAGAGATTCGCCTGTTCTTTGAATTAACATAAGTGGACTCGTGAAAATTTTCTCCTCCAAACTCTTCATCTACATATACAATTTGTTTTCGAACTTCCTTCAAAACGTCCAAGTGATTTTTTTTGAATATCTTCGCAATTACCAAACTATCCGTTACTACTTTGCCATCAACTTCAAATACTAATGAACTATGTACTGATGAGTCAGTTAATTGCCCCATCCTCATCTCCTCCTCACTACTAATTTTGGGCTATCTTTATTGCATTGAGATAATTTCGCACTACCCATAATTCGTTACTTTCTTTTTACAGATTAACTAGTTATCCAAATTTAAATTAAATACTTTGATATGAACCCTCTTATTAAATCATCATTCAATAATTCGATTATAGCGTTACATTTTAAGTAAATCTCCTCCGATTTCAATTCGCTTCATTTTCTTCAAATTCAAAAAGATATTCCAAACTATGTTCTGGAAAAAAAGTTTTCTTAATTTCAAAAGCTTCATCATAATAAAAACGAAATTTACCATTTATTTTGTCGCTCACTGTTGCGTGGCGAAGTTTCAGATGCGAAGAAATTTGTGTAATCATAATTCTTTTTCTCGCCATCTCTGCACGCAAATTCGGATACATTGACTCACCACCTTTTTGTACGATATTGCGTTCATTTCCATTTAAATATAAACTCAATTTCGTATTTAGTCAATAAAATAACGTATTAAAATACTCAATTTCGTATACTTTTCTATTTACTAACAAATCTAGTTAGGTTATGATATATACAGAAATACGCAATATCGTATACATTTTAATAAGAAAGATGGTGAAAGTAATGAAAAAAGCAGAGGTTGTAACACGCTTAATAAAAGAAGCTGGCTATAGCAAAAGAGCCTTCGCCGAAAAAATAGGTCTCCCCCCCACAACACTGCAATCCATGTTATCAAGAGGGATTGGCAAAGCATCTGTTGATAATGTGATAAAAGTTTGTAAGGGATTAGGAATCACTACTGATGATTTAGAAAGACTCGCAACTCAAGAGGACAATACTGTTAAAGAAGAAGTTTCTATTTATGAAACCATCCAAAACGATCAATCAAATATTATTCATATTCCTATCATTGGTTCGGTAGCCGCCGGTACACCTATATTCGCCGAAGAAAATATTGAAGGCTATTTACCAATGCTAAGTACATTTTTAAACAAGCGTAAAAAGTATTTTTATCTTACTGTAAAAGGCACTAGCATGAATCTCGAATTCCCTGATGGTTCTTATGTTTTAGTAGAGGAAACTCCTTATGTTGAAAACGGACAAATTGCCGTTGTAAAAGTCAATGGTTATGATGCTACCGTGAAAAAGATTTCAAAATCCGGAAGCATCATTACTTTAATACCATTGAGTAATGACCCTATCCACGAACCAAAAACTTACGACCTTTCAGCTGAAGATGTAAAAATAATTGGTCGCGTTGTACAGGCAGTAAAGAATTATTAAGTTATAGCACAAGTGATTTAAAAAAAGATAAAATCAATTCTTTTGAAAAAATTTTCTTAGTAACATGATTCAAAATAACCAAAAATAATCCATTATCTAGTAGTTAATATATCCAATAAGTTCACTTAAAAAAGCCCTGATACCGTAGTATCAAGGCTTTTTTATTTCACAAATTATATAAAACTTACGTTTATCTGATAATGTTTTTCTATGATTTCACTACTTGTTATTAATTATTAGCTTTTATGTGGCTGTTTTTCATTTTATAACCACATAAAAGTGTAATAATTGGGAATTAAAAAAACCTTGATACGAGTTGTATCAAGGGTTCAAGCCTCTTAGTATAGAGACATATATTGATCGCGTTCCCATTGGTGAACTTGTGTTCTAAATATATCCCACTCAATCTCTTTCGCTTCGATGAAGTGCTCAAGTAAGTGTTCTCCTAGTGCACCGCATACTACTTCATTAGATTGTAATGTAACTAATGCTTGCGCTAATGTTGCTGGTAAGTCAACGATACCTGCTTCTTCGCGCTCTTCTTTTGTCATTACATAGATGTTACGATCTACTGCTGCTGGTGGAGTTAATTTGTTTTTAATTCCATCAAGACCTGCAGCTAATAATGTAGCCATTACTAAATATGGGTTTGCAGCCGGGTCAACACTACGCACTTCTACGCGTGTACTAATACCACGAGATGCAGGGATACGTACTAACGGGCTACGGTTTTGTGCAGACCATGCTACGTAACAAGGCGCTTCATATCCAGGTACTAGACGTTTGTATGAGTTTACAGTTGGGTTTGCTATCGCTGTAAATGCTGGTGCATGTTTTAAAATACCTGCGATGAAGTGACGAGCATCATCACTTAATTGTAAGTCACCGTTTGCATCAAAGAATACGTTCTCACCGTTTTTAAATAATGATAAGTTACAGTGCATACCTGAACCGTTCACACCGTATAGTGGTTTTGGCATAAACGTTGCGTGTAAACCATGTTTACGAGCAATTGTTTTTACAACAAGTTTGAATGTTTGAATGTCATCACATGAGCGAATTGCATTTGCATATTTAAAGTCAATTTCGTGCTGCCCTGGAGCAACCTCATGGTGAGATGCTTCAATTTCAAATCCCATTTCTTCAAGTTCAAGAACGATATCACGACGACAGTTTTCCCCTAGATCCATCGGCGCAAGGTCGAAGTATCCACCGTTATCGTTTAGTTCTAATGTTGGATTTCCTTTTTCATCAACCTTAAATAGGAAGAATTCTGGCTCTGGTCCAAGATTGAAGTCTGAAAATCCTAAAGCTTCCATTTCTTTTAACACACGTTTTAAGTTGTTACGTGGGTCTCCATCAAATGGAGTGCCATCTGCATTGTAAATATCACAGATTAGTCGAGCTACTTTACCTTTTTCAGCTGTCCAAGGGAAAATTACCCAAGTGTCTAAATCAGGATATAAATACATATCAGATTCTTCAATACGTACGAAACCTTCAATCGAAGATCCATCAAACATCATTTTGTTATCAAGAGCTTTCGTTAATTGTCTCACTGGAATCTCTACGTTTTTAATTACCCCTAAAAGGTCCGTAAATTGTAAACGGATATACTTTACATTCTCTTCTTTCGCCAAACGGAAAATATCTTCTTTTGTGTATCTAGACATTATAAATTCCTCCTTAGTCCCTCTAATCGCCTTCAGAATCAGTTATCTTTAGTGAAAAAATCTTGAAATGTCACCTTGTCGCAATGAAGTTCGATTGAATCTACCTGTATGTTGTAGTTCGTCTCGAAGTATTTTGCGAAGCTCAGTTTTTGAAATTTCTTTCGTTTCTTCTTTTACTTTCACTGCTTCTGTTTGATTTTCTTTCATTAGTAACACTTGTTTAATACCAGCCATATTCAAGCCTTGATCTAACAAATCTTTAATTTCTAACAACTTATCTACATCGTTAAATGAAAATAATCTACGATTCCCCTTTGTACGGGTTGGAGAAACAAGATTATGCTCTTCATAGTAGCGAATTTGACGTGCAGACAATTGTGTTAAATCCATAACAATACCAATAGGAAACAGCGGGGCAGAACGTCTATCTTCTTTCATTTTTCAGTTCCTCCTTCGCCTTAACTGCTTCTCATTTTATACCATGTTATGTTTAGTGTCAATAGATGTTAGTTTTTCTTACATGATTTTTTATGAATTTTTTTATGAATTTTTTCATTCTTTTTTCTAATCGCATAAATCATTACTTTTATACGAAAAAAGCTGCCGAAATCGACAGCTTCCCTTTAAGAAATTGTTAATAAATTCTTTTCAATCAATTCGTCAATCGCAGAACAAATCGCAATTTTAACATGCGAATACGTTAAGCCACCTTGCACATACGCAACATATGGCGGTCTAATTGGACCATCAGCAGACAATTCAATACTTGCACCTTGAATAAATGTTCCCGCAGCCATAATTACATCATCTTCATAACCTGGCATATAGTTTGCATACGGAGTAAAATGCGAATTAATTGGAGATGCATATTGAATCGCTTGGCAGAAGGCAATCATACGGTCTTTATCATCAAATTGAACAGATTGAATTAAGTCTGTTCTTGGTGCATTCCACGCTGGTGACGTGTTCATTCCTAACTTTTCTAAAAACGCAGCTGTAAAAATTGCACCTTTCAGCGCTTGTCCTGCAACATGTGGCGCTAAGAAGAACCCTTGATACATTTCTTGCAGACTGTATAAAGACGCTCCAGCTTCAGCGCCAATTCCCGGAGATGTTAAACGATATGCACACGCTTCAACATACTGTTCTTTCCCGACAATATAACCACCAGTTTTAACAATTCCGCCGCCCGGGTTTTTAATAAGCGAACCCGCCATTAAATCTGCACCAACATGACATGGCTCTTGCTCTTCAATAAACTCGCCATAACAGTTATCTACAAACACAACAACATCAGGTTTAATTTCTTTAACAAACGCGATCATCTCTTTAATTTGAGAAATAGTAAACGACGGACGAGTAGCATAACCTTTCGAGCGCTGAATACCGATCATTTTCGTATTATTATGAATCGCTGCTGCAACAGCCTCAAAATCAACAAGCCCAGCTTCAGTTAGCGGAACTGCATTATAACCGATATTATATTCTTTAAATGAACCTACACCTTTCCCACGTACACCAACAATTTCCTCTAACGTATCATACGGTTTCCCAGTGATATACAATAACTCATCTCCCGGGCGTAAAATACCAAATAAAGCTGTAGAGATAGCGTGAGTACCTGAAATAATTTGCGGACGAACAAGTCCAGCTTCCGCCCCAAATACATCAGCATACACTTTTTCTAACGTATCACGGCCAATATCATCATAACCATAACCTGTTGTCGGGATAAAATGCGAGTCACTAATTTTATGTTTACGAAAACTTTCTAATACACGAAACTGATTGCTTTCAATTACTTCATCCGCACGTTTATGTACTTCTGTAATCTGACTCTCTACTTCTTTTACGATTGGAGCAATTTTTTCTCCATTTTTCAAACGATCAAACATTTTTATTGTCTCCTTCTTCCACTAAAAATCTCTTTAATTGCACATTAAGCGATGAATGAGTAAAAATATACCCTGCACAATCATATACAAATTTATCTTCTAGAAACTCCATCTTTGCTAATAGAGTTTCCGTCTTTAAAAGCGTTAACAACTTACCTTCACTCGGAGGGATTTCCACTCGATAACAATCCATTTCTTTCTTCATCTTCGTTTCTATCGCTTCTTTTATACGCAATAAATCATTTTCTTCAAAAGCACTAGTCATTAAGAAATCACTTTTCGGAAACGGAATAAAGTTTTGATGTAATTCATCTTTT
Source organism: Bacillus cereus group sp. BfR-BA-01349 (assembly GCF_022663795.1). Classification (NCBI taxonomy): domain Bacteria; kingdom Bacillati; phylum Bacillota; class Bacilli; order Caryophanales; family Bacillaceae; genus Bacillus; species Bacillus cereus group sp. BfR-BA-01349. The sequence continues at coordinate 84,549 of NZ_JAKUGE010000018.1, read as the reverse complement.
TTATTATATAACGTAATAATAGGAATATGGTTAATTTCAAGTTCTGATAATAATTGTTTTACTGTTTTTTCATGCCCTATGTAGTTAGGATCCGCGGAATCAACTACATGTAAAATGACATCTGCTTCCCCCGCTTCTTCCAGCGTTGAACGAAAAGCAGCGATTAATGAAGTGGGTAAATCTTGTATAAAACCAACAGTATCAGTTAGTAATACTGTATAACCAGAAGGTAACGGCATCTTCCTCGTCGTTGGGTCTAATGTTGCAAACAGAAGGTTTTCTTCAAACGTATCAGCTTCCGTTAATCTATTAAACAGTGTCGATTTCCCTGCATTTGTATACCCTATTAACGAAACTTGAAATACTTTATTATCTTTTCTTCTCTCACGATATCTTTTTCGATGTTCCACAACAACTGCAAGTTGTTTCTTTATTTCATCAATACGGGATCGAATATGACGACGATCCGTCTCTAATTTCGTCTCACCCGGTCCTCTCGTTCCAATACCACCACCAAGACGCGATAAGGACAATCCTTGCCCCATAAGACGCGGCATTGTATATTGCAACTGAGCTAATTCTACTTGAAGCTTACCTTCCCTCGACTTCGCACGTTGCGCAAAAATATCCAGTATTAGTTGCGTTCGATCAATTACTCTCGCATCTAATACTGAGGATAAATTCCGAATTTGACTCGGCGTTAATTCATTATTAAATACAATAACATCCGGCTCTAACTCTTCAGTTAACATTGTAAGCTCTTCTAATTTCCCTTTACCTATGTAAGTTGCCGGATGAAACTTTGGTCGTTTTTGCGTTGTTGACACTAACAATTCTGCTCGTGCAGTCTTCGCTAGTGATGCAAGCTCTTTCATGGAATGCATAAATTTCTCATCATCATCTTGTGGCAATTGACAGCCTACTAATATGACTTTTTCTTTTTCTTCCATCAAATATGTTCACTCATCCTTTTCGAAATTTAAACCTTCTAATATAATAGCAGAGGAAGCACATTTCATCTAGTTAGCGGGGGAGAAAATTCATGGCATGGGAGATTTTTAGCATCATAGGCACAATTGCTTTCGCACTAAGCGGAGCCATTGTTGCAATGGAAGAGGATTATGATATTTTCGGGGTGTATATTTTAGGAATGGCAACCGCATTTGGGGGAGGTGCCCTTCGTAATTTATTAATCGGTTATCCGATTGTCGCGTTTTGGCAACAAGACATGTTATTCCAAATCGCACTTTTATCAATGACTATTATTTTTCTTTTTCCAAATAAGTTAATTAGACATTGGAAAAAGTGGGAAAATATCACTGACGCTATCGGTTTATCAGCATTTGCTGTACAAGGAGCATTATATGCCCAAAAATTAAATTTACCAATTAGCGCCACAATTGTAGCAGCTGTTTTAACTGGTATCGGCGGCGGTATCATTCGCGATCTTTTAGCCCGCAGAAAACCTCTCGTTCTTCGAGCTGAAGTATATGCCTTTTGGACAATTTTAGCAGGTTTCTTAATTGGAGCTCAAATTATTGTTAGCGATTGGGCTCTTTACATTCTATTCATTTTAATTGTTTGCTTCCGCATGGTTTCTATTCATTACAAATGGCATTTACCGCACAGACGTATCGAAACGAAAGAACGTTCAATGCATAAATAGCAATCTAACCTCTTTACATATCGTAAAGAGGTTTTTCTTTTCTAACGATTTTTTCTTTATATAATGTTTATACTAATTTTTAAAGTGAGGTGAATACAAATGACAAACCACGTTAATAAAGGAGCTCAAAAAAGCTCAGTAAATCAATTTGGACACGATCCTAATTCAGCACACGAAAAGAGCGCTAAAATGGAACACTTCCATAAAACACACCAAGAAAAAGCAAAAAAAGAGTAAACGAACTTATACACAAAAATCGACGCACAGTTTATGTACTGTGCGTCTCCTCTTCGAGCATCAAATCCATACTCGATATTCCAATTAAATCATTTTTATCATACGCATCTTCTTGCAACAACCGCATCGCCTGTGTACGAATTGATTTTTCAACAATATTCCGTACATATCGCCCATTACTAAACGATGTAATTTGCGACGAATACTTCACCGCATGTAAATGATCCCTAAATTTCCATTCAGCTTCTTTTGATAACTGATATTCACGATCTTCATACATTCTCTTCCCAATTTCCAATAGCTGATTTACCGAGTAATCCGCAAACTCAATAATAAATGGAAAACGAGATTGAAGCCCTGGATTTAATGAAAGAAAGTGATTCATCTCTCTTGAATATCCAGCTAAAATCAATACAAAACCATGTTGTTTATCTTCCATATGTTTTACAAGCGTATCAATTGCTTCTTTTCCAAAGTCCTTCTCTCCTCCTCGAGCTAAAGAATACGCCTCATCAATAAATAAAATACCTCCCATTGCTTTTTTTATTAAATCTCTTGTTTTTTGGGCTGTATGGCCGATGTACTCTCCTACAAGGTCAGCACGTTCAGCTTCAACCAAGTGGCCTTTCGATAGAATATTCATCTCAAACAGCAATTTTCCTATCATTCTAGCAACAGTTGTCTTCCCTGTACCTGGATTCCCTTTAAACAGCATATGAAGTACTTGCTTCTCTGACTTCAATCCCTTTTCTTGTCTTTTTTTATTCACATAAATCCAAGCATATATTTCTTTTATTATCTTTTTTATATCCTCCATCCCAACAAGCTTCCCCATCTCTTCTTCAATTCTCTGCAGCATTTCATGTTTAATTGCAGTTTCATTTGAAATTACCGTTTTATTTTCTGCGGCTGGCAAAGAAATTTTCTTTCGATGGTTTAACACAATATTAATTTGATTGTTGTTTTTCTTTCGCATCGATTGTTCCATACAATCACCTCATTTTATCCACTCACCAAATATTATTATTCCTGTCCCCCTTGTAAATGCCTATTTTCAGAAAAGTTTGCTATAATATAAGAAATAATTAAGGTGGTGGGACTATGGAGACAACTGAATTCCATGATACAATACAAGCCTTTTCTATTTTTTTATTGAATAAAGGCCGAAAACCCTCAACTATTAAACGTTATGTTTATGACATTGAAGACTTCGGACATTGGTTAGAAAAAAACAAAAAGCTCCCTTCCAGTAATATATGGGCTACACTTTGTACAAAAGACTACGAAGATTACTTTTCCGATTTAAAAACGAATCGACATTACTCAGAAAAAACGATACATCGTGTATTTATTGTACTAAATAGAATGCATCATTTTCTAAACATTCCTAATCCATTGAAGAATATGGAAATATCTATTCAACCAGACCGTACACTTCGTAACGAAGATTTCATTTCACCTGATGAAGAAAAAAGGTTAAAGTATATAGTCACTTCATTAGAAGGACTTTCAGAAAAACAACTTCCTGTGCGCCCTTTATTAATGGATCGCAATATTGCTATTTTAAATCTATTGATTGACTACGGTTTATCCTTACAGGAACTTACAGCATTAACAATGCATCACGTTCACTTTGAAACTAATACATTATCAATCCCAGCAACCGCAGGTGTAGAAAGAACAATTACATTAGCAAAAGAAGACAAAAAACAACTATATAATTATTACAAAAGCATCCCAGAACCAGTTCGTCCTAAATACCATAGTGATGATCCATTATTTGTCGCATTCGATTTTAACCGTGGAACATACAGGTGGGTATATGAAAATGATGCACCAAAGGCATTAACGGAAATTGCTATACAAAAAATGATTCGCCTCGAAGTGGCTAGAGCCAATTTACGTAAAGGAATTTCAGGACAACATTTTCGTAACACCTATATTTTAAACTTAATAAAAAAAGAAACTCCTGAATCAGAAATTATAAAACTCGCTGGATTCAAATCAAAAATTTCCTTAAAGCGATATTATCAATACGCAGAAAATAGAAAAAACGCCTTATTGTAAGGCGTTTTTTCTATTTTTTCTTTAAACAAACGATTTTACTATGACCATTTAACTAATTTCTGCATCTACTATGATGAGTTTCGTTCACATTTTCGTGAGAAAGGAGAGATTTAATGTCTCGTTATAACGACAATCAAAACAAATTCTCCAAACCATGCTTTCCAAGTAGCGCCGGACGAATCCCAAATACTCCATCAATCCCAATTACTAAAGCTCAGCTTAGAACATTTCGTGCGATTATTATTGATTTAACAAAAATAATCCCAAAACTTTTCGCAAATCCATCTCCCCAAAATATTGAAGATCTAATCGATACATTGAACCTACTAAGTAAATTTATTTGTTCACTAGATGCTACTTCCTCCCTGAAAGCACAAGGGTTAGCTATTATTAAAAACTTAATAACTATATTAAGAAATCCAACCTTTGTAGCAAGCGCTGTATTTATTGAGCTTCAAAATCTCATTAACTATTTACTATACATTACAAAATTATTCCGAATTGACCCTTGCACACTTCAAGAGCTCCTTAAATTAATAGCAGCATTACAAACTGCTCTAGTTAATTCTGCTTCGTTCATTCAAGGACCTACCGGACCTACTGGACCAGCAGGCGCTACTGGTGCCACTGGGCCTCGAGGTAACACGGGCGCTACTGGCGCTACTGGGCCTCGAGGTAACACGGGCGCTACCGGTGCCACTGGACCTCGAGGTAACACGGGTGCTACTGGCGCTACCGGACCTCAAGGTGTTCAAGGTAACACTGGTGCTACTGGTGCCACTGGACCTCAAGGTGTTCAAGGTAACACTGGTGCTACCGGTGCCACTGGCGCTACTGGTATAGGAGTTACCGGACCTACCGGACCTTCTGGCGGGCCTACTGGACCTACTGGACCTACTGGACCTCAAGGTAACACTGGCGCTACCGGACCTACTGGACCTCAAGGTAACACTGGCGCTACCGGACCTCAAGGCATTCAAGGACCAACGGGTGCTACCGGCGCTACTGGCATAGGAGTTACTGGACCTACTGGGCCTACTGGACCTAGCTTCCCTATAGCAACAATTGTTGTAACAAACAATATTCAGCAAACAGTACTGCAATTTAATAATTTTATTTTTAGTACTGCAATTAACGTAAACAATATTATCTTCAACGGCACAGATACAGTTACTGTTATTAATGGTGGTATTTATGTAATTAGCGTATCCATTTCTACAACTGCGCCAGGATGCGCTCCACTCGGAGTAGGAATTTCAATTAATGGAGCAGTCGCAACTGATAATTTCTCTTCAAATTTAATAGGCGACTCACTTTCATTTACTACAATAGAAACATTAGCAGCTGGTGCAAGAATTTCTGTTCAATCTACTCTTAATGAGATTACGATCCCTGCGACAGGAAATACTAACATCCGCCTTACTGTATTTAGAATCGCTTAAATTTCATCATATATTGTTTATGACAAATAAAAAAAGAGCGAGAAAACTCGCTCTTTTTTTGTTATGTACAATAATTCATTACTATTCTAATTCAATTGAAACATTTTTTTGTGGTACAAATGTAGAAATTGCATGTTTATAAATAAGCTGTTGCTTACCTTCTGTTTCCAGCAGGACTGTAAAATTATCAAATCCTTTAATTAGTCCACGAAGCTGGAAACCATTTAATAAGTACAGCGTAACAAACGTATTTTCTTTACGGAGTTGATTTAAAAACTGATCTTGAATATTGATTGATTGCTTCATGTCGAATCCTCCTCTTTTTCTCTACTTACTATTATTCGACTTTACTTGTAACTTTCCTTCTATGTATCGTAAAATTTCTGACGTTTTTTCACCGTTTGTAACATCAAACCACGTGACATCCATTTTATTACGGAACCACGTTAATTGACGCTTTGCATAACGACGCGAATTCGTCTTTAATTGTGATACCGCATCTTCTAAAGAGACTCGATTCTCAAAATAATCATAGATTTCTTTATATCCAATCGCTTGAATAGGTTGACAATCTCGTATCCCTCTATTATACAGCCCTTCTACTTCCTCTAATAGGCCTTGTTCCATCATCAAATCCACTCGTAAGTTAATGCGATCGTATAGCATTTCTCGATCCATTGTCAAGCCAATTAATGAAACATCATAGAGTAACTCTTTTTCTTGTTTCTCAATTTGGTCACTCATTTTTTCACCCGTTGTGTGGAAAATTTCTAACGCCCGAATGACACGTCGTACATTATTTGCATGAATACGCTCCGCACTTTCTGGATCTACTTCTTGCAATTTTTTATGTACATATTCCACACCGCGTTCTAAAGCTAACTTTTCCATTTGCTCTCGGTATATCACATCACCAGCATCATCTGTAAACTGATAATCGAATAAAACAGATTGTATATAAAGACCGGTCCCACCAACTATAATTGGTAATTTACCACGTTCTGTAATTTCTCGAATATGCTTGCGAACACGTTCTTGAAATTCCGCGACAGAAAATGAATCTTCCGGATTTTTTATATCGACCATATAATGTGGAATTCCGTCCATCTCTGCTTTTGTTACCTTTGCAGTTCCAATATCCATCGCTCGATAGATCTGCATGGAATCACCACTAATAATTTCACCGTTCAACGCTTTGGCAAGATCGATACTTAACTTCGTCTTTCCAACAGCAGTTGGTCCAATGATGACAGCAACTTTTTCGCGTTGCACTTCTACCATATCATTCAACTCTCTTTATGTAATATACTCCATCTATTGATTATACCCAATCTTACCAATTTTAACGGCATGATTGCAAGTTCTTTCATTTCGGTACATGAAATTATATAGAAAAAAGAACATAGTTTGTCCAATTCTGCATATACATGATAAAAATAGTTTCGAGAGGATGAGTTAACTATGAAACAATCCACCATCAATTTTTCATCTTTGACAAAAGACCTCATTTTGGCTACTTCTACAAAAGAACAAAATTGTTCACAAGAGGAATTATACTTCGCCCTAAATTGTTTACTACGGGCTTTTCATTCTACTCTCCATGAAACAACATTGCATCCAGAAAATAAAAATACAGAATATATACAAACGCAATTTTGCAGTGCATATAAAATTATTACAGGTAAAACTATTTATCCATTTCAATAATCCATAAAAAGCGGCTGCTTACATAAATTCAAGCAACCGCTTTTTATATTAATATCGATAACCTATTGTATAACTTTCACTTTTACAGATTTGCGCCCCCAGCTATTAGCACTACCATCTGAACCGACTAATACATCAATACGGTTTCCTTTAATCGCACCACCAGTGTCTCCAGCAATCGCTTCTCCATATCCTTCTACCCATACTTTTGATCCAAGCGGAATTACTTTCGGATCAACAGTAATTACTTTCATATTTGGATTTGCTGTTAAATCATGCCCCATCGCAGTTAATACACGACCACCATACGAACCATTCTCACTCGGATCTGCTGTATATGCCGTCGCTTCTACTGTAATTTCACGACCACCAGTAGGCGCACTTGTTTCAGTAGATTTTGCAACTGGTTTTGCAGCCGGTTTTTCTTTTACCACAGGTTTACTTGATTCTACATTCTTAATAGAATCGTTACTCTTAACAGACTCTTTATTCTTAACTACTGTATTATTTTTAACCGGCGTATTGGTTCTAGCTGGCGCTTCTTCTTGAGCTACAACCTCTTTCTTTTCGATTACAGGTGCCGTTCCTGTTAAATATGGCACGTGAACATATCCGACTTTTCCATTGTAGTCGAATTGTAACCATTCATTTTGAACTTGATTCGTCGTTTCAATCACATCATCTTTATTAAGTTTACCTAAAATTTCAGAATCAGTATTCGCTCCAGCACGAATATTTAATACGCCCGCCGTTACATAATATGTGCTCTTTGTAAACTCGGCACTTACAAACGCTTCCTTGCCGTTCAACTTAATTTTTTTCCATCCATTTTCTGTATTTATAACATCTAGTGTATTCCCACTTAACACTTTACCTACAAGCTTTGACTCTACATTTGGGTTTTCTCTAACATTTAATACGTCTGTTGTTACAATTGTTTCCGCTTTAGCAGAACCCACAAAAATCCCAAGACCAAAAACTGCTGCTGTTGCTATACCTAATATTTTTTTCATGAATAGCCTCCATTTGCTTTGTTTTCGTATTTTCATTATAGCAACAGATTTTTAGAAATTTTAGAAATTTTAGAAATCACACAATTACAAAGCATTCGTAATATACGATTAACGAGTTGTAACATAAATTTCCATATTAATAAAATGTATTTCTAATACAATCTCCAATGGTGTTCATATATTTTTCATATACGAGCACAAGAACTTTTTTCCAGAAAAAATTACAGTGTTACTTTTTTGTTACAAAAAATTCAGGTTTTATTACATCTTTTACCAAAAAACATTAATATTTAATTGTTAACCTATTTTTTTGTAATAAAAAGAGAGCAGCTACTAAAGCTGCTCTCTTTTCACTTGTTATTGAACTTTCTTTTTCCAAACACCTAGCATAATAGCCGAGACAATCGTTCCAATTAATATAGAGAAAATATATAGTAACGGTTTATTTACTAACGCTATTACAAATAATCCACCATGCGGTGCTGGTAATGTAATTTGGAATAACATAGATAACGCACCTGCAATACTTGAACCAACAACACAACTTACGATTACTCGAACCGGATCTGCAGCTGCAAACGGAATCGCACCTTCTGTAATGAACGATGCTCCCATAATATAATTTGTTAAACCAGATTTACGTTCCGCTTCTGTAAACTTTGATTTAAAGAATGTAGTTGCAAATGCAATCGCAAGTGGCGGTACCATACCACCAGCCATAACTGCTGAGTGCACTCCAAAATTCTGTGCTTCTATTGCAGCAATACCAAACGTAAATGCCGCTTTATTAATTGGACCACCCATATCAATTGCCATCATACCACCTAAAATAAGACCTAGTAATATAGCATTCGTACCGTTTAAACCATTTAACCACCCTGTCAACATTTCATTTAATGCTACTACAGGCGGAATCACTGCTTTTTGCATTACAACTCCTGTAATCAATAATCCAAAGACTGGATATAACAAAACAGGTTTAATTCCTTCTAATTGTACTGGTAGTCCTGAAAATAATCTTTTCAACCCTAAAACAACATATCCAGCTAAGAAACCAGCAATTAATCCACCTAAAAAGCCAGCATTCGCATTCGCCGCTAAAAATCCACCTACAACACCAGGCATAAAACCAGGACGATCAGCAATAGAACTTGCAATAAATCCAGCTAAAATTGGTACAAGGAATAAAAACGCACCTGTTTTTCCCCCACCAATTGACATGAACAATTCAGCTAAAGGACCTTCCGCCTTTATACCACCAAACGAAAACGCTAGCGCTATTAAAATCCCGCCGCCAACAACGAATGGAAGCATATTACTTACGCCATTCATTAAATGCTTATAAATTCCTAATCCTTTTTCTTTTTCCGTACTTTCTGCCTTTCCATCTTCTTTTACACCTTTAAAGATTGGTGCATCTTGCTTTACAGCTCGATTAAGAAGTGTTTCCGTTTTTCTAATCCCATCAGCGACTGGTACTTGAATGACATGCTTCCCAGCAAAACGGTTCATTTCTACTTGTTTATCTGCTGCTACGATAATAGCTGTTGCTCGTTCAATGTCTTCTTTTGTTAAACCGTTTTTTATACCTGTTGATCCGTTCGTTTCAACTTTAATTGCGATTCCTAGCTCTGCTGCTTTTGCTTTCAAGCTATCTGCGGCCATATACGTGTGAGCGATTCCAGTTGGGCAAGCCGTAACTGCCAATACGTACGGTTCATTTCCTTCTGGTTTGGCGACTTCAATCTCTTCTTCTTTTTCATTCTCTTTTTCATCAAATAGTTGAAGAAGCTCACTTTCATCCTTCGCTTCTAATAGTTGCTTGCGAAACCCTTCATCCATTAATAATGTCGATAAACGCGACAACGTTTCTAAATGAGTATTATTCGCTCCTTCACTTGCAGCAATCATAAAGAATAAGTGTGCAGGCTGTCCGTCGAGCGACTCATAATTGATACCGCTTACACTTCTACCAAAACAAATCGATGGTTGTTTAACAGCCTTTGTCTTCGCATGAGGTATTGCAATACCTTCCCCTATTCCAGTCGTACTTTGGGACTCCCGCTTTAAAATAGCTTCTTTAAATTCCGTTTTATTATTTAAACGATTTGCCCCATTTAATTTCTCAACTAATTCATCTATGACAGCTTCTTTATTTGAAGCTGTCAAATCCATAATGACTGTATCCCTTTTTAATAGTTCTGTAATTTTCATATGTTGCTTCCCCCTATCGCTTAGCTACAATTACTTGCGACAATAATTCTTCTACTTTTTCCTTCTTACATAAATCAGCTGAAAATGCTGTTGCACTCCCTGTTGCAACGCCGTATTGAAATGCCTTTTCAATATCTTTTGTCTGTTCATATTTGCCTACAAACCCTGCAACAAGAGAATCTCCGGCCCCAACTGAATTAATTACAACACCTTTTGGAACAGTCGCTTCATATATACCTTCTGCCGTAAATAATAAAGCTCCCTCTCCAGCCATCGATACGATAACGTGTTTTACACCTTGTTCAATTAATTTTCTTCCATAAGGTAAAACGTCCTCTACTGTTGAAAGCTCCACATCAAACAACTCACCAAGTTCATGATGGTTTGGCTTAATTAAAAATGGCTTATTTTTAATTACATGCTGCAGTGCACTTCCGCTCGCATCAACTACTACTCGAATACCTTTTTCAGCTCCGAGCGCTGCGATTGATTCATAAAAGGTAGTTGGGATAGATGCAGGTACACTTCCAGCTAGCACAACGCAATCTCCCTGCTTCATACTTTCGATTTGTTTCATTAATTGTTCAAATTGCTCATTTGTCACATTAGGACCTTGCCCATTTAATTCTGTCTCTTCTTGCTCTTTTATTTTCACATTAATTCGGGAATCTCCGTCTACTTGGATGAAGTTTGTCATTACGCCTTCCGCCTGTAATACACTTTTAATAAATTGACCGGTGAATCCACCAGTAAATCCAAGTGCTACATTTTCCACGCCTAAACGATGGAGAACGCGAGAAACATTAATCCCTTTTCCCCCAGGAAACTTCATATCTTTCTCTGCTCGATTGACTGCGCCTAAATCAAAGGAATTAACTTGTACTACATAATCAATAGATGGGTTTAAAGTAACTGTATAGATCATTGTTTATCAGCCTCAATTACATTGGTTTGTCTTTTATATTTTTCTAAATCAATTTCTAAATGGTTTGTAATAATATTTGCTTCTTCAACATTTGCAATTTTCGCAAATGCAACTTCTGAAAACTTACTTTCATCAATTAAGAAATATCCTTCGTTTGCTAATGTTAATGCCATTTGTTTTAAGAGCGCTTCTTCTGGATCTGGCGTTGTAAAGCCAAGCTGTTCATGTACACCATTTGCACCTAAAAAACATTTATCAAAACGATACTTCTGCATACTTTCCTGTGCCATAGCACCGATTAAAGCTTTCGTCCTACTCTTCATCATTCCACCTAGTAAATACGCACGAATATTATTTTCAACTAAAGCTTCAATATGCATAAGTCCATTCGTAACGACAGTCACATCTTTATTTATTAAAAATGGAATCATTTCAAATGTTGTACTTCCTGCATCTAAATAAATACAATCACCTTGTTCAACAACGCTAGCCGCATAATTAGCAATTTGTTGTTTTATTTGAATGTTTTTGGATGATTTTTCAACCATCGTTGGTTCTTGCCCTTTTCCTGTTAAAACAGCGGCACCACCATGAACTCTCTTTAATAACCTTTGTTTTTCCAATTGCGCTAAATCACGACGAATTGTTGATTCAGAGCTTTCTGTTCTTTCCACCAATTGTTGTAATTTAACAATCTTCTGCTCTTTTACAAGTTGCAATATCATTTGATGACGTTCAGGAGTTAACATTTTATTCACCTCTTCTTTGATTACAGTATAATGAAAACGATCACAAAAATCAACCATAAACATTCATAAATAACCGAAATCAATCACAAACAGTTATAAATAACAAAAAAAGAAACCCATTTGATCGTTATATCAAACGGGTTTCTTTACTCGATTCACTTATAAAGAAGATTTATATATGCTTAAAACATCGTCTTTATTTAATTTTTTAAAGTTACCAAATTCACCATAAGCCATTGCTTTATCCGCCATTAAATCAATTTCATTTTCTCCAATAGCATAATCAGATAATGTTACTGGTGCCTCAATTGAAGTCCAAAATTGACGTAACGCCTGAATTCCTTCTAACACAATTTCTCGCTCAGTCTTTCCATCTGTTTCTACATTGAATACGCGAATAGCAAACTGTTTAAAACGACTTACATTTTCATCTACGACATGCTTCATCCAGTTAGGGAATAGAATTGCTAAGCCGCCTCCATGCGGTATATCATGAACAGCAGAAACTGCATGCTCAATATTATGAGTTGCCCAGTCTCCTTTAACTCCCATCGCTAAAATGCCGTTTAACGCCATAGTACCACAATATAAAATAGTTTCTCTATGCTCATAATTTTCTAAATCACTTAAAAGCTTAGGAGCTGTCTCAATTACTGTTTTTAAAACAGATTCACAATAACGATCTTGTAGTTCTGTATTCGTTCCGTTGTGGCAATATTGCTCTAATACGTGCGACATAATATCTACCATACCGTAAATTGTTTGATCCCTCGGCACAGACGCAGTATGAACTGGATCTAAAATTGAAAACTGCGGGAAAGTAACCGGGCTACCCCATCCATACTTTTCATTCGTTTCCCAGTTTGTAATTACCGAGCCTGCATTCATTTCAGATCCTGTTGCTGCAAGAGTAAGTACAGTACCAAAAGGTAATGCCTCACTAGCAAAAGCTTTTTTCGTTACAATATCCCATACATCTCCATCGTACTTACTACCAGCAGCAATTGCCTTCGTACAGTCGATTACACTTCCTCCGCCAACTGCTAAAATAAATTCAACACCATTCTCTTTACAAATTTGAATCCCTTTCTTTACAGTCGATACACGAGGATTCGGTTCAACGCCTGTCAATTCAAATACTTCTGCATTTATATCTTTTAAAATAGAAATTACATTATCATAAATACCGTTTCTTTTAATACTGCCTCCCCCGTATACGAGAAGAACTTTTTTACCGAACTGTGGAATTTCAGTTTTCAACTGTTCTAATTGCCCTTTACCGAAAATAAGTTTCGTTGGATTACGAAATACAAAATTTTGCATATTCCTTTACCATCCCTTCTATATGAAAAGTAACTATACTTTTGTATACCATATTTTTTTCATTTCACAAAAATATGGTATACAAAAAAATCCCAGCCTACAGGCTGAGATTTTTTATTGATAATAAGGTGAGATCATTAAGTAAACTATAACACCAGATAAACTTACATATAACCAAATCGGCATCGTCCAACGTACAATTTTACGATGACGTGTTAATTGATTTGTAAAACCAAATACAAGTGCAAACAATGCAAGCGGTACAATAATTGCTGCCAGGATAATATGTGTAATTAAAATGATGAAATATACATATTTAATGAATCCTTCTCCGCCAAAATGTGTTGCTGGCGCTAAGTAATGATACGATAAATAAGAAACACAAAATAGCAACGTCGTTGTAAATGCTGCCAGGATGAAACCACGGTGCATTTTCACATTCTTCTTAATAATAGAGTATAGAGCTGCTAATAAGAATACGAACGTAAAGCTATTAAAAATTGCATTTAACATTGGTAAAATTGTTACATCAAAATGTAATTCTCCTTCATAGCCAACAGGTCCAAAGAACAAAAATAAAATAATCGCATTTACAATTACAGAAAGCGTTATCACAATAGGAGCATAGCTTTTCTGATTTGTTGATTGATCCACCAAAATGGTCACTCCCTCTTCCTTCAAATATGTATACGTAACCTCACTATTTTAACATACTATTCACAGTGTAAATGTGACAATAGTTTGACACAGCAAGATAAGACAAAGAAAAAAATCCTTCTTAATAAAACTTCTTAAGAAGGATTTTATCGCTTTATTATTCAAATAGCAACGAGATTAGTTTTTGTTAAAAAATGTATCGCTATATGCTTGAAAAATTTCAGACACTTGATATCCCATTAAAGAAATTGCTGTTAATGAAAAGAAACCAATCATAAGAAATCGAAACCACATATAAATCTCCTCCTTGTATTTAGCTTAAAAAACATTCGCTATATTACAAGTTGAGTGGCACTCTTCATCGTCACTTTCCTTTTTCCTTACAATTGCTGTAATAAATCGAATCATAAAGAAAATAACAAAAGGAATTTGTTCGTAATTCACATTGGCATAGTTTAGCAACGGCTCGCGCTGCATATCGAACGGGGATGAGAAGGAATAGAACATACCTTGCTCTTCCATATATACAATTACAATTTTCATGCAAAATACGATTCCTAGAAACGAAACAATATCTTGCCATTCTGTCGTATATAACAGGTTATACAGCTCTAATACGTACTCTTCCATCATCATCCCCCCTTCCTTTTTTACCATTTTGCTCGCCTTCGTATAAAAAGTCAAGAAAAAAGTTTATATTCACTATGACAATAGTAATTACTTGTTTCTATGATTATATATGATTCTTTTATAGTAATGCTTTGGTGTAACTCTCTTCGAAAATAAGAAAATTAGAATCGAACGGATTCCTCATTCTTACTTTTAGGCTTCAAAATTGTGCTATTTTTATTTCTATTAAAAATAAAATAAGAAAGTATTATAAGAACAGTAACAAACATTGTTAAAAGTGCTTGTGAACGTAAAGTATCAATTGCGAACATCGCAACTAAAACTGCTATAATAGCAGCAATTGTAACATACGTTACATACGGAAAAAGCCACATTTTCACTTTCAAATTTTGTTGTTCTACTTTTCCCATTTTTTTACGCATCTTTAAATGCGAAACTGCAATAACGAGATAAACTAGTAACGCAATCCCGCCAGATGCATTCACTAAAAACAAAAAGACTTTATCTGGAGAAATATAACTAAAAACAACGCCAATATAAGCGAAGAACGTTCCGAATAAAACGGCCCGAACTGGAACACCACTACTGTTCAATTTCAAAAACGCCTTTGGAGCATCTCCTCTTTCTGCCATCGAAAAAAGCATTCTTGAGTTTGTATATAAACCCGAATTTAGACAAGAGAGTACAGCTGTTAAAACGATAAAATTCATAATTTGTGCCGCAGCTGGTATTCCTATATGTTCCAGTACAGCTACAAATGGACTTTTTAATATGTTTGCTGAATTCCATGGCAGTAGCGTAACAACTACCGCTATAGACCCAATAAAAAATACAAGAATACGCCAAATCACACTGTTTGTTGCTGTTTTTACTGCTTTTACAGGTTCTGCAGATTCACCTGCGGCTACTGCTACAATCTCTGATCCCATAAATGAAAATATAACGACAGTAATTCCAAGCAGTACCGAACTTATACCGTTTGGCATAAATCCACCTTGTCCAATTAAATTCGAAGTGCCGGGTGCTTCTGTTCCTGGAACAAATCCTAAAATAACAGCAAGACCTAAACAAAGGAACAAAACAATACTTATTACTTTAATAAAAGAAAACCAATATTCAAACTCTCCAAATGATTTCACCGAAAAAACGTTCGTCAGCGTTAATAAAATTGTTAATATTAAACTTAATAACCAAAGCGGTATTTGTGGAATCCAATATTGGATAATACCAGCACCTGCTGTGGCTTCTATTGCAATAACAATTACCCAAAAAAAACAGTATAACCAGCCTATTGTATAACCCGCCCAAGGACCAATTGCTTCTCTTGCATACGTTGCAAATGAACCACTTGTCGGATTAACAGCTGCCATTTCTCCTAGCATTCTCATGACGAAAATGACTAGAAGTCCTGCTAATGCATATGAAACGATAGAACCTGGTCCTGCCGAATGTACAACTGCACCACTTCCAACAAACAAACCAGCCCCTATTACGCCGCCAATTGAAATCATTGTAATGTGGCGTATTTTGAGGTCTTTCTTTAGATTTTTATCCAAATCTTGTACATCCCCTTCCAAACTAAATTTTGAAATTTATGTAAGAGTACTGTGCGAAAGATTTTGTCCTATACTTTAAAATATATCAAAATATTCTGAATTTAACAATTATAATTCAACCTCCTTCAAAAATTATTACATTAGGTTTAATACTTTCCCATACACAATTGTTGAGAAAATTATATTCTCCTTACAAAAGAAAGAATTTTCAGATATCATTGAATAAACAAGATTATACATCTAGACAACTTTTTGTATAGGAGTGTTGATATGTTAAACAAGTTCAAATTTTTTTGTTGTATTTTAGTAATGTTCTTACTTCTACCGCTATCCCCTTTCCAAGCACAAGCAGCAAACAATTTAGGTTCAAAATTACTCGTTGGATACTGGCATAATTTTGATAACGGTACTGGCATTATTAAATTAAAAGACGTTTCACCAAAATGGGATGTAATCAATGTATCTTTTGGTGAAACTGGTGGTGATCGTTCCACTGTTGAATTTTCTCCTGTGTATGGTACAGATGCAGAATTCAAATCAGATATTTCTTATTTAAAAAGTAAAGGAAAGAAAGTAGTTCTTTCAATAGGTGGACAAAATGGGGTCGTTTTACTTCCTGACAATGCCGCTAAGGATCGTTTTATTAATTCCATACAATCTCTGATCGATAAATACGGTTTTGACGGAATAGATATTGACCTTGAATCAGGTATTTACTTAAACGGAAATGACACTAACTTCAAAAACCCAACTACCCCTCAAATCGTAAATCTTATTTCAGCTATTCGAACAATCTCAGATCATTATGGTCCAGATTTTCTATTAAGCATGGCCCCTGAAACAGCTTATGTTCAAGGCGGATATAGCGCATATGGAAGCATATGGGGTGCATATTTACCAATTATTTACGGAGTGAAAGATAAACTAACATACATTCACGTTCAACACTACAACGCTGGTAGCGGGATTGGAATGGACGGTAATAACTACAATCAAGGTACTGCAGACTACGAGGTCGCTATGGCAGATATGCTCTTACATGGTTTTCCTGTAGGTGGTAATGCAAATAACATTTTCCCAGCTCTTCGTTCAGATCAAGTCATGATTGGGCTTCCAGCAGCACCAGCGGCAGCTCCAAGTGGTGGATACATTTCGCCAACTGAAATGAAAAAAGCTTTAAATTATATCATTAAAGGAGTTCCATTCGGAGGAAAGTATAAACTTTCTAATCAGAGTGGCTATCCTGCATTCCGCGGCCTAATGTCTTGGTCTATTAATTGGGATGCAAAAAACAACTTCGAATTCTCAAATAACTATAGAACATATTTTGATAGTCTTTCCTTGCAAAAATAACAAAGTAAAACTATAATTAGCCCTCATCAATCGGACATTTATGGGCAATCCATGCAGGATAAAAACAGCAATAGGTCCCTTTATAGGTCCTATTGTTGTTTTTTATTTATGAAAATTACTTTGTCACATCTAAAGTTTTAAGAAACTGTTTTCCATCGACCAACATCGCACGTTCCTCTGAATCATATTGTTAAATATTCTAGTCACTCTTTTGCTTCAACACAAAAACTGAAAGTTCAGGTACACTACAAAATCTAACAGGCATCCTAGTAGTCCCAATGCCACGATTTACATATAAATATAACTGCTTACTCTTCCCCTCTACTTCATACATACCTTCAACATAGCTCTCAGCTAGTTTGGTAGTAATTAACGGACCTACAAAAGGGATTTGGACTTGTCCTCCGTGACTATGTCCTGACAGTTGAAGATCAACTGGGTAACGATTTATTTTGGTTACAACATCCGGCTCATGTACTAATAACATGTTGAAATCATTTTGTTTCAAGTTTTTTAAAGTTAAATCTATTTTCGGCTTCCCTAATAGAAAATCATCCAAACCTGATATTGTAATATATTTGCCGTTTTCCACTTTAATTTTCTGCACTTCATTTACTAATACAGAAAAACCAGCTTCCTCCATATATTTTTTGTAAAATAGACTACCGCCCCCGCCCCTATCATGATTCCCAAACACAGCATATTTCCCTAAGGGAGCGTGAATTTTCTGCAAAATAGCCTTCGCTTCTTCTCTTTCCGCACTATAAGACCCAAATTTATCTATTAAATCTCCGGTAAAAACTACTATATCTGAATGTAATTCATTCATCTTCTCCACTAAATGTTCAAGTTGCTTCAGTGTAAACTCTGGCCCTAAATGTACATCTGAAAACTGTAATATTTTTTTATTATTAAATTCTTTAGGAATTGCAGAAGCTTCTATTTCATTCCACGTAACTGTTACTAATTTTCTTTCTATTTCTGTCGCATAATAATACAAACTTACTGGTATCATTAATATACTTATAAAACTAATAATAAATATCTTTATGATTGATTTTTTTCGTTCTTTTTTTACATGATTCGTATTCATGTTTTCACCTCTAGAAACACTTTAAATCCTTATTGTTACATTAATGTGACAACATGAATACTATTCTTATTATGTAATTCCTTCCCTATTCACTTTGACAATTTTATACAGAAGTCATAACATATTTTTATAATACATATATTTTTGAATCTTTTTCTATTCATTCCATTATTTTATTACGGAGGGGTTATTCATGTCTGTATTTACACCAGAAGAAATTACGGAACTTGCTGCGAATTCAGGAAGGAAAAAAGCTCATTTATCATTGCTCCCTATGCTAATTCTTGGTTTTTTTGGTGGTGCTTTTATCGCATTAGGGTATTTACTCGATATTCATGTTATTGGGACAATGCCAAAATATTGGGGATCATTTTCTAGTTTTCTAGGCGCTGCTGTATTTCCTATTGGTCTTATTCTCGTTATTCTTGCAGGCGGTGAACTAGTAACCGGTAACATGATGACAGTTTCTATGGCCTGGCTCCAAAAGAAAATTACTTTATTTTATTTCATACGAAATTTAGTTATTGTTACATTTAGCAATTTCATAGGGGCTGTATTTGTAGCCTACTTTTTCGGTCATATCGTTGGCTTAACTGAGGGAGCTTTTTTAGCGAAAACTATTTCTATCGCTCAAGCGAAACTACAAGATACGCCATTGCAAGCATTTATTTCTGCAATCGGATGTAATTGGCTCGTTTGTTTAGCTGTTTGGCTCAGTATGGGAAGTAAAGAATTTATCGGAAAGATTATCGGTATTTGGTTCCCGGTTATGACTTTTGTTGCGATTGGATTTCAACACGTTGTAGCCAATATGTTTGTCATCCCAGCCGCGATTTTTGCCGGTCATTTCACTTGGGCTGAATATTTTCCAAACTTTATTTTTGTTTTCTTTGGAAATTTAGTAGGAGGTATGTTATTTGTAGCACTACCTTACTTCATATCTTATAATAAGAAACTACCTGCTCATCAAGAGAAGACTGAAATGAAGAACAAATCTCTGTCCGCTTAAATGGAATGTCTATAAAGTGCCCTAAAAAATATTACAAATTTCATTTTTTTTGCGAATATATGTACGTACACTTGTTCTCGAATGTTTTATACGTTATAATAACAACTTAAATAGCATTATTTACATATGAGGTGAAAAACATGAACAAAACAGAATTAATTAAAAACGTAGCACAAAATGCTGAGATTTCTCAAAAAGAAGCTACTGTAGTTGTACAAACTGTAGTAGAATCAATCACTAACACTTTAGCTGCTGGTGAAAAAGTACAACTTATCGGATTCGGTACATTCGAAGTTCGCGAAAGAGCTGCTCGTACAGGCCGTAACCCACAAACTGGTGAAGAAATGCAAATCGCAGCTTCTAAAGTACCTGCTTTCAAAGCTGGTAAAGAACTAAAAGAAGCTGTAAAATAATGAAAAATATCCTTCTCATTTATGAGAAGGATATTTTTTTCATAACATAATTAATAAAAATCTGACCATTATGTTGTTTCTTTTGTTCTTTTATGCAAATAAAATCTTTACTTTCAAAAAAAGGTTTTGCGGTAATGCTCGCCTCTGTATATATCTCCCTATGTCCCAAATTCACTGCTTCTTTTTCTAACTTCTGTAGTATGTATGAAGCGACTCTTTTCCCTTGATAATCTTTATGCGTAAATAAACGATCTACGTAACGATCATCGTTATAATCCCCAAACCCGACTATCACACCTTTATGATCCGCTACATAGCTAATATTCTTTTCTAAAGACTGTAACCAATTTTCTCTATCTAGTCGCTCCGGTGCCCACGCCTGTAGCTGTAACTCATTATAATCTTTTGCATTAACCGTATGAACTGTTTCATAGAACAATTGTAATACTTGATCTAAATCTTCTTTCTGGAATGTTCTAATTATAATATCTTTTAACATATATAAGTCTCCTTACGAAACTACCTCTTAACTTTTCTACTACATACGATTCTATATTTCTGCTTTATTATATCGTTTTAATTTCTATACGAACAAAAAAACAATACTTATTCAAGTATTGTTTTTTAATTCTATTCAATTACTTAATGTAGCTTTTTAAGGTTTTAATTTAACTCTTTGTAATCGTAATGCATTTAATACAACGGATACAGAACTAAATGCCATCGCTGCTCCAGCAACCCAAGGGGCTAAAAAACCTAATGCCGCAATTGGAATTCCTAACGCGTTATAAGCTAATGCCCAGAATAAATTTTGTTTAATATTTCTTATCGTCATTTTACTCATAAAGATCGCATCAGCAATACTATTTAAGTCACCGCGGATTAACGTTATATCCGCTGCTTCCATCGCTACATCCGTTCCCGTTCCAATTGCCATACCAATGTTCGCTGTAGCAAGAGCAGGAGCATCATTTATCCCGTCTCCAACCATCGCTACTTTCTTACCATTTGCTTGCAGTTTTTTCACTTCTTCTGCTTTTCCTTCTGGCAATACTTCTGCAATTACGTGATCAATACCAACTTGCTTTGCAATTGCCTGAGCAGTTTGTGTATTATCTCCTGTAATCATCACAACGTCTAGACCCATTTTTTTCAGTCTTGCGATAGCTGCTTTTGAAGTATCTTTCACAGTATCTGCAACGGCAAATATACCAGCATATTCTTTATCGATTGCAATAAGCATTGCTGTTTTTCCTTCTCGTTCTAGCGCTTCCATTGATTTAGAAACTTCTTCAATATCAATATTGAATTTCTTCATTAATCGACGTGTACCAATTAATAAGTGTTTTCCTTCTACAACTGATTCGATACCAAATCCCGGAATCGCTTCAAACGTTTCTGAACTTGGGATATCAATTTTCTTTTCTTTAATTCCTTCTACAATCGCTTCTGCAAGTGGATGTTCAGAATTTCTTTCTGCTGCCCCTACTAATCTAAGCAGTTCATTTTCATTGAATCCATCTGCTACAATTACATCTGTTAACACCGGCTTCCCATTTGTCACTGTACCCGTTTTATCTAAAATAACCGTATCTAATCTGTGCGTTGCTTCTAAATGCTCTCCACCTTTAAATAAAATACCATACTCTGCTGATCTTCCTGATCCTGCCATAATAGATGTAGGCGTTGCAAGACCTAATGCACATGGACAAGCGATAACAAGTACTGCTATCATTTTCTCAAGTGCTCCGCCAAAATCACCAGGTGTAACAAATATCATCCATACTGCAAATGTGATAATCGCAATCACAACTACAACCGGTACGAAAATACCTGAAATTTGATCTGCTACCCTTTGAATAGGAGCTTTTGAACCCTGTGCCTCTTCTACTACTTTAATAATTTGAGCTAATGCAGTATCTCTTCCTACCTTAGTTGCTTTCACTTTTAAAAATCCATTTTTATTTATTGTAGAACCTATTACTACATCCCCAATTGACTTATCAACAGGAATACTTTCACCCGTTAACATCGATTCATCAATCGCTGACTTTCCTTCGACAATCTCACCATCTACTGGTATTTTTTCACCAGGCTTTACATAGACGATATCACCAGCTACTACTTCTTCAATCAAAATTTTTATTTCTGTTCCACCTCGCACAACTGTAGCTGTCTTCGCTTGTAAACCCATCAATTTTTTAATTGCTTCTGATGAGCGCCCTTTTGCTTTCGCTTCAAATAATTTACCTAAAATAATTAATGTAATAAGTACCGCACTCGTTTCAAAATATAAATCTGTCATATGTTCCGAAGAACCAATAGATTGAATACTTAAATATACACTATAAAAATAAGCGGCCGACGTTCCAAGCGCCACGAGAACATCCATATTCGCACTTTTATTACGTAACGCTTTATAAGCCCCAACATAAAACTGCCCACCAATGATAAATTGAACAGGAGTTGCAAGTGCTAGTTGCACCCAAGGGTTCATTAACATATCTGGTAAATAAATAAACGACGTAAATGAGAAATGACTAACCATTGCCCACAATAATGGGAAAGATAAAATAAACGAAATAATAAACTTCTTCTTTTGTCTTTCAATTTCTTGTAATCGATGATCAGTTGATGCATCTTGATCATCTGGTTTCACTTCTAATTTATATCCTAGCTTCGTAATCGCGCTCTTCATTTCATTTACATTAACTTCATCATGATTAAAGTCTACTGTAGCTGATTCTAAAGCAAAATTTACTGTCGCTTTGTTCACACCATCTAACTTATTTAAACGCTTTTCAACTCTATTTGCACATGCTGCACATGTCATTCCTGAAACAGTAAATTCAGCTTTATCACTTACAATTCCATATCCTAACGATTCAACTTTTTCTTTAAATTGTTGCAGATTTGTTTTAGTTGGATCGTACATTATTTTTGTTTTTTCAAGCGCAAAATTTACATTTGCCTCATGAACACCTTCTACTTTTTTTAGACCTTTTTCAATTCTATTTGCACATGCCGCACATGTCATTCCTGATATTTGAAGATTGGCCTCTTTTTGTTCATTCATGTCTCTCACCTCTATATACCCTTATGAGGTATAATTATTAGCAAAATAAATCGTACTTCGTTTAAAGTACGATTTATTTCCATATCTAAAAATAATTACTGAACATCGTATCCTTGGTCTTCGATTACAGCAACGATATCTTTTAATGTTACGGCAGACGAGTCGATAGTAACTTCAACAGTTCCTTCTGCTAATTGAACCTTCACTTGTTCAACACCGTTTAGCTCTTTCACACTGCTTTCGATAGCATTTACACAATGTCCACAAGACATACCTTCAACTTGTAATGTTAACTGTTCCATTTAAAATCCTCCTCTTGTTTCTTCATTATTTGTTAATCACAATTACATCTTACCATACCCCCCTAAGGTAATCAATGGTTTTGTATCATGATTTTTCAATTATTTTCTAAAAGTTTATTTTACACACACCTTTTCACATCAATACCCCGAAATCTTATTATGAAGGTAAACAAAAAAAACAAGCCAGTGACATACTAGCTTGTTTTTACGCTTTTGAAAAACGTTCAAATACAGTCATTAATTCTTCAATTGCTTCGTCACCATTGCCATCTTTAATAGCACCTGAAACACAATGACTTGTATGGTTTTTTAATACACCCATTCCTACTTTTTTCATCGCTGCATTAATCGCTGAAATTTGCACTAAAATATCCACACAATAGCGATCATTTTCAATCATATTTTGAATACCGCGGACCTGTCCTTCAATCCTCTTTAATCTATTTATAATTTGTTCTTTTTCTTTTTCTGATCTATGTGTTACCGCTTCATGCTCTTTATGACCCATATTATCACCTTCTTAAAGTTTCTCTTCATCCAATAAAACAATTGCTTTTACGAGTATACCAATTATAGCATTAATTATCTATGTATGATACCCCATATGAGTATATTTCCGCTTTATGATTATTCTTAACAACTCATTAGCTTCTTAATCTCAATTTTCAGTATACCCTTTCTTTTTGTCAAAAAAATCATTATATCTCTCATCAAAGTTCAATAAAAAGAAACAAGAATAAGCGGGGATTACCCGCCCCCGCTTATTCTTTGTCTATAATATTAAAAACTTAATTTTCAGCTATTTAATCCAAGAATTTTTTCTTTCCATATATGATTATTACTGATCGCATACTTTTGTATCATTCACTACTGAAGTTCCTTCAACGGTTACCGTATGAAAACAGTCATTTACTCGAACTGTTACAACATTATCTTGCCGATCAATGATATGATATTCATTAAAATTTTTATTCAGAGCACTGCGAATTTGTTCTCCTTCATAAATTGGGATGCCATGCGATAAAACCCAAATAAGTCCAGCGATAGCAAGAATAGTTTTCATACGATCTACCTCCTTGGGAATATAGTGAACTTTTAATCCATACTTTTTCAGCTCTACAAATCATGATCGGAATAAACCAAGCCTTTTTGGAAATAAGTTCATTTCGTCTATTTTATGTTTATGCTAATTGTGACCGTTTTGTGACAACTTTTTGTCTCTTTAGACGAAAAGTTGAAACAAAACTTTCAAAAAGGACAATTCTACATATCAAAAAAGGTTATGGAATGTTTCATCCATAACCTTTTTTCCTATACGTAACTAATAAATCTCAATCCTTTACTTAAAGAAGTCGGCACAACAGATGCATGATTCTCCCCTTCAGCTTCATAAAACTTAAATTTAAGTTTATCATGGTTTACTTGGAGAAGGCGCTCTGATAATTCATTTGCGCCTACAACCATATGCTCTCGTTCTAGTGACCCAACTGTAAGGAACACTCCTGTTTCAAACTTAGCATTGTTTAATTCATGTATAAGGTTCTCTTCTTTTTCAAGTACGGATTGGTTATTCCACCATATAGATGGACTACTAATAAAATAATTTTGAAAAGCATTTAAGTTTGTAAATAGTATATAAAGAGCAAATAGTCCACCTAAAGAATGTCCAAATAACGTTTGCTTACTTTTATCGATCTCAAAATTCTTTTCAATTTGTGGTTTCAGTTCTTCTTCAATAAAAGTAAAGAAATTATGTGCTCCTCCTGTTTTAGGCCACGGTTTACCGTCTGGTTTTAAAGGGGCATCTTTTGAAATTACGCTAGGCGTAAAATCATAACATCTTTCTTCCCCTGAAAATGCGCCTTCAATTGGATAACCCAATCCTACTATAACAGCTGGTGAAACACCGGTTTTTTCCGCTCTTACTGATTGTATTTTAACTGCTTCATGAAATGTTTGAAAAAAGGCATTGCCATCTAATACATAAATGACAGGATATCCTGAATCCGGTGCTGGTTGCCTCGGCTTTGAAATATGAATTTGATATTCCTTACCTTCTAATTTTGAATACATTTTCCACTGTTCTGTATTAGATGTTATAATCTGCTGTTTTTCAACTGTAGTATTCACCCTATCCCCCCCTTTTTAACTTGTTACATATATTTCGATTTTTTCTTCTTGAGATACAACGCTATCATAACCGAAACAAACAGGAGCCCCGTTATACGGATCTATCATGACACGTGCATCAATATGAAATACTTCTTTTAACACTTCATTTGTAATGATTTCTTCTGGGCTACCAGTTGTAACAATTTCTCCTTCCTTCATTGCAATAATTTCATCTGAAAACCTTGCTGCATGGTTAATATCATGTAATACCATAACAACCGTACAATTATGTTCTTTATTTAACTTCTCCACAATTTGTAATACATCTAATTGATGAGACATATCAAGGTATGTAGTTGGCTCATCTAATAGCAACACTTCTGTCTCTTGTGCTAATGCCATCGCTAGCCATACCTTTTGTCTTTGACCACCTGATAAATTTGCAATTTGTCTCGTTCGAAATTCAGAAGTTTTCGTTATATTTAATGCCCAATCAATCATTTCTTTATCTTTTGTCGTTAACTTATTTACGTTATTTCGATGTGGATAGCGTCCATAAGAAATTAATTCTTCCACTTTAAGTTCACCTGGTGCAATTGGAGTTTGCGGGAGTAAAGCTAACTGCTTCGCAATTTCTTTCGTTGAAATTGTATGTAAATCTTGCCCTTGTAAATATACTTTTCCGCTTTTTTGTTTTAAAATTCTTCCCATTGTTTTTAACAATGTTGATTTACCGCAACCGTTCGGACCTATAATTGTCGTTACTTTTCCTTCTTGTATTTCCACATTTAAATCGCGAAACACTGTAAGCTTTTCATAACTTGTTTCTAAATTTTTTGCACTTAAAATACTCACTTTTATTCCTCCTCTTACGCTTTCGCCTTATAAAGTAAATATAAGAAATACGGTACACCGACAATAGAAATAACGATTCCAACTGGTAACTCTACAGGTGTGAAAACTGTTTTTGCAATAAAGTCTGAGGCAACTACAAGAAACATTCCGATTACGCCGCACGTGGGAATTATATACTTATGTTGAATACCGACAAGTCTTTTCGCTATATGCGGTGCCATTAAGCCAATAAAACCGATACTCCCTGAAACAGCAACACATGCACTCACAAGCCCGATACTGCTTAATAATAAAATCGATTTCTCTCTTTCTACTGAAACACCTAAACTTGTAATACTCGTTTCTTCCAATTGAAATAAATCTAGTAAATATGCTTTCTTTTGTATAAGTGGAATTAAAATAATAAGCCATGGTAACATAGCCACAATATACTTCCAGTTCGCACTATATATGCTTCCAGAAACCCACACTGCAGCCATCTCGAAATCAGTTGACTTCATTTTGAGTGATAAGTACATAGAAAAGGCCCCAAATCCTGATCCAATTGCAATCCCTGTTAATAAAAGTCGCTGCGAATCTAACTTACCGTTTTTCCAAGAAAAAAGATAGATGATAATAGCAGCACCTAATCCGCCGACTAAACCAAACATTGGCATCATCATAATAGAAACCCAGTCTGTGCTTTTTAATTGTCCTTGAAAGAAAAACATAAAAATGACGATCGCTGTTCCCGCACCGGCATTTACTCCTAAAATACCTGGGTCTGCCAATCCATTTCTCGTAATCCCTTGAATAACGGCACCCGCAACACCAAGGCCTAATCCTACTAATCCAGCAATTACGATACGTGGAAGACGAAACTCAAAAATAACTAAATCATGTTCTGGTACTGGATCAATTCTAAAAAGTGTTTTAAACACATCTGTAATCGTAATGTCGAACGTACCATTTGTTAAACTAATATAAATAGCACATAGTATTAAAAATATAATAATCCCCATCGTCATTCCGAAACGTTGACTTGAACTTTTAAGCATGTCTCTCTCCTCCTCTTGTACGGATTAAATAAAGGAAGAAAGGAATTCCAATTAAAGATGTTACGACTCCAATTGGCGTTTCAAATGGATAATTTACAAATCTACTTAAAACATCACATAACGCTAAGAAAACCCCACCAATAACGCCTGCACATGGCAATATCCATTTATAATCTACTCCAATTATAAAGCGGGTAATGTGCGGAATAATTAAACCTACAAAACCAACTTTTCCTACTAAAGCAACTGCTGTTCCTGTTAAAAAAATTACCGATAAAATTGCCATCGCTTTAACTAGTTTTGTACGCTGTCCTAAATTAATAGAAACCTCTTCGCCTAATGAAAGAATGGTAATAGATTTTGATATTAACAATGCTAAAATTATTCCAATTATCCCAAACGGTATCGTAATTTTAATTATATTAGGATCTACTTGATCTAACTTTGCATTAAACCAAAAACTAACATTTTGAGAAATTTGGAAATACGAAGCCATGGCAGCCGATACACTGCTTAAAAATGTTCCAATAACTGTTCCGATAATTGCTAACCTAACTGGTGATAAGCCATTTTGAAGGAGCGAACCAAAACCAAACACGATACCGGCTCCGAGTGCAGAACCAATCATTGAACATACAACCATACCAATTGATGACATTCCTGGAAGAAAAATCATACAAAGTGTAATAACAAAGGCAGCACCATCCGTCACACCCATAATAGAAGGGGATGCAAGATAGTTTCTTGTCATCCCCTGCATAAGTGCTCCTGATATGGCTAGAAATGCTCCGACTAAAAGAGCTGCAACTACCCTTGGTAAACGTGAAGTAATAATAATATTATGATTTACATCACTTGAATCAAAATGAAATAATGCGTTCCACACTGTTTCAGCATCAATACTTTTCGCCCCATACAAAATCGAAAGTATAACTGTAAATAAGATGAGTATGGGTGCTATACATAATATAGTTACTGGTACTGCATTTGTTTTCTGCATATCATTCAACGCACCTTACTTATTGTATTATTTAGATAAATTTTTCACTGCTTCTTTTAAGAAGGCAGTTTTACTCCAAGCAGTACCACCTTGTGCCATTGGATCTACAACGTTTACAAATACTTTCTTTTCCTTCGCAGCATTCATACTTTGCCAAATTGGATTACTTTCAATTTCTTCTAACACTTTTGGATTTTTATTTTCACTTGCCTCATATTGTAAGAAAATATAATCTGGGTTAAGTTCAGCAAGTTTTTCAAATGAAATTTTCTCTTGTGCTTTTACAGTTTTCAATTGTTCTGGAGCAGTTAGTCCAAAATCTTTATAAATTACAGGGTTGAAGTATACTCCTTCTGGATATAGGAATAATTCGTTTGCTCTTAGTCTAATGACAAGTACTTTTTTATCTTTTAACTTATCTCCTAGTTTTGCTTTTGCTTTTTCAGCGTCTGAATTGTAGTCTTTAATAATTTTTTCTGCTTTATCTTTTTTACCAGTTAATTCTCCCATTAACTTTAAGTTATCTTCCCAATTTGTTGAAACGTGTGATACCGGGAATGTAGGAGCTACTTTCGTAAACTTTTCAGCTGTTTCTGCTGGGAATTTCGTACTTGATGTAATCACATCTGGTTTTAATTGTAGTAATGTTTCGAAATTGGGTTGCATTTTCTCACCAACAGATTTCGCACCTTCTAACTCTTTTTCCAGGTACTTTGGTAGTTTACCACCTACAGTAATGGCACCAACTGGTTTAATTCCAAGTACTGCCGCATCTTCCATTGACTCTAAACTAGCTGTCGCAATTTTATCTACTTTTGCTGGCACTGTATATTCTTTACCTAAATATGTAATTTTTCGTTTTTCATCTTTTTTCGTTTCCGTAGCTTTTGTCTGTTGTTTTTGCTCGCCTGAAGTTTTATCCGCACTATTACATGCCGCTAAACCTACACTTAAAACTGTAACCATCCCTAAAGTAAATAATTTCTTGTTCATCTTTATATGTCTCCTCTCAAATTTTCAAACTATATTCTCAATAGAATTTAACTATATGAATCTTATCCCATATATATATTTCATTAGATTAATAATTTTATCCAGAACTCATTCACGTTCACTTCCCCTAGACTATAATTCTTTTACGCCTTCATCACTTGATAATCTCTTTCACTGATAATGATTATCGTTACTAAGTATATATTTAATATGAAATTATTTCAAGAATGATTTGAAAAATTTTAACAAACTGAATTAAAAAAAGAAGTATCTCCCTAATATTAGGGAGATACTTCTTTTTTTAGAAATTTATATGCAATTCAACTGGACAATGGTCTGATCCCATCACTTCACTATTAATTTTCGCTTCTGTTATTTGGTCTTTCATTCTTTCCGAAACAACAAAATAATCTAAACGCCATCCGATATTTTTCGCTCTCGCGCCCATACGATACGACCACCACGAGTATGCACTTTCTTGATCAGGATAAAGGTAACGATATGTATCAGTAAATCCTTCTTCTAAAATACATGAAAATTTCTCTCGCTCCTCATCAGAGAATCCAGGATTTTTACGATTACTTTTTGGATTTTTCAAATCGATTTCTTTATGAGCAACATTTAAGTCTCCACAAAAAATAACTGGTTTTTTCTCATCTAATCGTTTGATATAGGACCTGAAATCATCTTCCCATTTCATTCTGTAATCTAATCGTTCTAATCCACGTTTTGAATTTGGTGTATATAACGTTATCATATAAAAATCTTCGAATTCTAAAGTAATAAGTCGCCCTTCTTGATCATGCTCTTCAATGTCTAAACCATATGTAACTGAAAGCGGTTCTTTTTTCGAAAAAATAGCAGTTCCTGAATATCCTTTTTTCACAGCATAATTCCAGTATGTATAATATCCCTCTAGATTTAAATCAATTTGCCCTTCTTGTAATTTAATCTCTTGTAGACAAAATATATCAGCACTTGATTCCTCGAGATATTCCAAGAATCCACCTTTTGCGATAACTGCTCGCAAACCATTTACATTCCATGAAATTAACTTCACTTTTAGCCCTCCTCTTGATGTTTATTTCCAAATTTCATGCTATCACAAAATAGAAAAACAATCATATTTTCACCTTTGTAATCTTGCTCTTACATTTATGAATACATACATACGCACTTTATTCAGGTTATACTAATTTCAGAGGTGATGTTCTTTGCATAATGAAGGAGTTATATTAACAAATGAGTATTGGCAAGCAATTATTCATAATGATTCTTCCTATGATAGCAAATTCTTTTATGCTGTGAAATCAACTGGAATTTTTTGCAGGCCATCATGCAAATCAAGAATACCGAATAGAAACAATGTACGAATTTTTCATCATGCAGAGCAAGCATTAAGCGAAAACTTTCGCCCGTGCAAACGTTGTAAGCCAAATGGGATCACTTTACCTAATGAAGAGTGGGTAGAACAAATTAAAGACTATATCGAAAAGCATTATGACGAATCCTTAACTCTCGACATGCTTGCGGAAATGTGTCACGGTAGCCCTTTTCATTTACAGCGTACTTTCAAAAGAATAATAGGGCTAACTCCTATAGAATATATACAACAATTCAGGGTTCTTAAAGCAACCAAATACCTTTTACACACAAATCAATCTATTAAAGAAATTAGTACTGCTGTCGGGATAGAAAACCCAGAGTATTTCGCAACTTTATTTAAAAAGAAAACCGGATTTACTCCTACTGAATATCGAAAAAAGAACGAAATGAAAGAGGGATACGATAATGAATTCCTACAAAAATAATTATATATATTGGACGCTACTTACACATAAAAATTGGCGATTTCATATTGCTGCAACTGAAAATGGACTATGTTTCATTGGATCACAAGACGAAAATTTTGAAGAATTAAATATATGGGCTAGAAAAAAACTGCCCCAACATATATTGATTCATAGTCCAGATTACTTGCAAATATATACGCAAGAAGTTATCGAGTATTTAGAAAACAAGCGAGAAACTTTTACATTTCCTATCGATGCTTATGGAACTAATTTTCAATTATCTGTTTGGAATACGGTACGTGAAATTCCTTATGGAAAGACATATTCTTATACAGAAATTGCTGAAAAAATTCAAAAACCTAAAGCTGTGCGCGCCGTTGCTTCTGCTATTGCTGCTAACCCTCTCCTTATTACTATTCCTTGTCACCGTGTTATTGGGAAGAATGGGAAACTAACCGGATTTAGGGGTGGATTAGAAATGAAGAAAAAATTGCTTACATTAGAAAAGTTATAGGTGGAATTCATATGACAGCAGAATATAATAGCGCATTATCTATAGCAGTTCCAAAAGAATTTTGTTTCCAAGAAAATTTACGTTATCTATCACGTTCTAACAATGAATGTATGTTTCATATTGAAGACAATAAAATTTATAAAGTTATCCCTGTTCAAGATGTAAATCCTTTAGTTGAAATTAGTTTGAATACTGATGGCAATATTCAAATACGTTTTTTAGGAGAGTTATATACTCATGAAAGATGGGTAAGCGATGCTGTAGCTAACTATGTAAAAGAATGGTTTGATTTAACTACTGATTTAGCTCCCTTTTATACATTAGCTAAACATGATTTACTCCTTCAAGGACCAATTGAACAATATTATGGCCTTCGTAATTTAGGTATTCCAGACTTATTTGAGGCACTTTCCTGGGGAATTATCGGTCAACAAATTAACTTAACATATGCTTATACGCTAAAAAGAAGATTAGTTGAGCAATTTGGCAGTTATGTAGAATGGGACGGTAGAAAGCATTAGATATTCCCATCACCTGAAACAATTGCAAATCTACATGTAGAAGATCTCCAACAATTAAAAATGACGACTAGAAAATGTGAATATTTAATCGGTATTGCGAAGCTTATTACAGAGAGAAAACTATCAAAAGAGGATTTACTGCAAACACAAGATGTAAAGGTTGCTGAGAAACAATTAACCGCTATCCATGGTATAGGACCATGGACTGCCAACTATGTTTTAATGCGTTGTTTAAGATTTCCTTCAGCTTTTCCAATTGATGATGTTGGTCTCCATAATGCAATTAAATTTATAACAGGTTCCGAAAATAAACCGACTAAAAATGAAATAAAAGGTTTCGCGGCAAACTGGGCTAATTGGGAGTCTTATGCGACTTTTTATTTGTGGCGAGTACTATATTAAAAAGAACCAAGTAGCACATTCGTACTACTTGGTTCTTTTTTAAGCTTGCTCCTCAAAACGTCTTGCAATTTCCACAATAACTTGAACGGCTTTTTCCATAGTATCTACCGAAACATATTCAAATTTACCGTGATAATTTTCACCACCAGTGAAAATGTTCGGCGTCGGTAATCCCATATATGATAATTGTGATCCATCTGTGCCTCCGCGAATCGGATGAATATTTGGTTCAATGTCTAAACTTTTCATTGCTTCATATGCAATATCAACAATTTCTCTTACCGGTTCAATTTTTTCAAGCATGTTATAGTATTGATCGTTCATTTCTAAAACGACTGCATCTTCGCCATACTTTTCTTGCATAGTCTTCACAATATTTTTAACGTTATTTTTACGCGCCTCAAAATTTTCACGATCAAAGTCTCGAATAATATAATACGCTTTACTTTGCTCAACATCACCATTTAAAGAAAGTAAATGATAGAATCCTTCATAGCCTTCTGTATATTCTGGCGCCTCTTCTACTGGTAAATACCCGTTAAACTCCATAGCCAGTTTAGTAGCATTGCGCATTTTATTTTTCGCTGTTCCAGGATGTGTATTCGTTCCGTTAAACGTTAACTTAGCACCTGCAGCATTAAAACTTTCATACTCTAAACCACCTAATGGACCTCCATCCATCGTATAAGCGAATGATGCACCAAACGCTTCTACATCAAAATGCGCTGGCCCACGACCAATTTCTTCATCCGGTGTAAATGCTACTCTTATTTTCCCGTGCTTAATTTGCGGATTATGTATTAAATGGTTCATTGCAACCATAATTTCTGTAAGACCAGCTTTATCATCTGCCCCTAGAAGTGTTGTACCATCAGTTGTAATAATGGTATGTCCTTTATATGATTGTAATTCCGGGAACTGCTCTGGTGTTAACACAACATTTAGCTCTTCATTTAACGTAATTGCATTACCATCAAAATTTTCATGAATTTGTGGTTTGACGTTTTTCCCTGTAAAGTCTGTTGCTGTATCTAAATGGGCTAAAAATCCAATTACAGGAACATCCTTGTCCGTATTAGCTGGAAGTGTTGCCATTACATAGCCATTATCATCCATCGTTACTTCTGTTAAACCAATTTCTTTTAGCTCTTCCACTAATAACTTACCAAACTCAATTTGTCCTGGTGTTGTTGGTACTGTATGGCTTTCTTCATTTGATTGCGTATCAATTTTTACATATCTCGTAAATCTTTCAATAAGTTCTTGTTTCAAGTTCATTCACTCCCTTTTATGTTTCTCCCTCCATTATAATCCTTAAAACGAAATATTTTAACTTTTTTGACTGTGAAGATGTATATTTCATTTACATTGTTAACACTTTTAAACGCATGATAAAAAGACATAATATTTGTACATTAAAACCGTAACAGGTAACATACATAATTATAAAATATGGGAGGTTTTAAAGATGAGGCTAACTCTCTTTCGCTATTTTCTTTTTTTCTTAGGATTAATTTTCTTTGGCCTTGGAAACGCTCTCGCAGTCAAAGTTAAATTTCTCGGCTTGCACCCCTGGGAAGTTTTAAATATGGCTCTCTACCAAAAGTTTGGATGGACCGTCGGTACGTGGAGTGTCATATGTGGGTTATGTCTCGTTCTAATATCTTTACTAGTAGATCGAAAATATATAAATGTGGGGACATTTTTGAATGCACTACTTATCGGTCCCATTATGGACTTTTTCTTACAATCAAACATGCTTCCAGAAGCTAGTAATTATTTATGGATAAACTTACTCATTTTATTTTCTGGTATTGCCATTACAGGTATCGGTGGAGGTATGTACGTTGCAGCTGGGATTGGCGCTGGACCCCGTGATGGATTCATGCTTACTATTTCAGACAAAACAGGACTTTCTATTAGCCGTGCTAGAATCATAGTAGAATGTATTGTACTAGTTATTGGATTTATGCTAGGAGGTCCTGTTTTCATCGTAACTTTTCTGTACACCTTTATTCAAAGTCCAATCTTTCAGCAATCATTTAAGATGTTTCAAACACTTTTACATACTTTACATGGCAAAAAGAAAATTATTGAACATCTTTAAAGTACAGCTTAATACAAATAAATCCACCCTATTTACGACTCTCACCGTAAATAGGGTGTTTCTGTTTTTATCTCGCAATTTAAGAATATATACTACTCATTTACAATAAAAGTATATACATCATCATAAATACAGCCATTTACTTTAATCACATACTTCCCAGGTTTATTAAAACTAATTGTGTATTTATTTAACTGAATTGCTTCTTTATCTCCAGAAAGAATATCAATACTTCTGCCACTTAATACATACAATTCATTTAGATTCATCGTTACATCAATTGTATTGAAATTTTCTATTTTCACTTGCTGTGCTTCCGCAACGCTTACACTTGGTTCTAAAAACAGTAGTCCACTTAATCCAATCGTCCCCGCTAAAGCAACTCCCGCAAACTTTTTAATCTGTTTCATTACAATGACCTCCTTATAGATTTTGCGTAAAGGCAATGTCTCCCTTACACCACAAAGCCTATATGTAATGAAATGAAAAGTAAACGGGGACTGTAAGACAAAATTCTACATCTTTTTCTCCTATTGAATATAAATCCAACGTTTGGAGTTTTGACACATTTAAAATTGTTTCCCTAAACCAATTTCTCCATAATTTATTCAAAGACTGAATAATTACTTATTGATTTAACATTCTAAAAATAGTTGATAAAGATGCTTTCTATTCAAAAAAAAGACTTTGCTATAAAAGTAACTTTTACAACAAAATCCATGCAACTAATTTTATTCCTCTTTCCATAATCTCTCTACATTCATTAATTGTTCTTCTTTAAACTCCATCTTATATATATCCGGTTTTGACGTATTCATTAAAAATTCAAAACCATATTGTTTATCAAAATAGTTCATCATTAATGTCATGACAAGCCCATGTGTACCAATTACAATTTTGCATCCTTGAAAATCCATTAAGATTTCTTTTAATACTTTCACTACTCTTCTCTGGCAATCTGCATATGACTCTCCTTCCGTTCGTGCAAAGTCCGGATTAGAGAACATCTTCTGTACAAGTGGATACACCTCTTTGTCTGATATAACCTGATCCTCACTTGAAAACATACACTCTTTAAGATTTTCATATACTACTATTTCTTTTTCATGGAAATTAGCTGACTCCTCTATCGTTAGCATAGCCCGATTATAAGGACTTGAAATAAAAGTATCAATCCTCTCCGCTTTTAATATGTCAGTTACTCTACGGGCATCCATATGTCCCCTCTCAGTTAACCCGCGCATTCTTTCATTTCCTTCTAGTTTTGGTGATTCACCATGTCTAACCATATAAATATATGTGCTCATAATTTCTCCTTAAAATTTTTTATAAAGTGAAACTTTAATTAGCCCTTACTAATCGGGCTTTTACAGGAAAATAGCGAGATAAGTTAATAAATCACGTTCATTTATCCCATTTCAACACTTAGGCGTAATACTAAAATACTTTATAAACTGTGCTGATTTGTTCGTCTAATCCATTCTCCTACTAAACTCTCAAATAATTCAGGCTGCTCAATTTGCAAATTATGCCCTGCCATATCTAACACTGCTAATGTTGCCCTTGGATATTCTTCAATAATTTCTATAATATTTTGATAACCTACTGATATATCTTGTCTTCCAGTCAGTAAAAGCACGGGATTTTCATATTTTTCACGCTGAAAATCCATAGTAAGAGAGTAATTCTTTTGCAACCTTTCAATAAATTCATCATTAGCAACATCTAACCCAGGCTTAATTTCTTCTTTAAATCGCTTATATGTATATTCATTTGCTATTACAGCTAACTCACAAAATTCCTCTCTTTCTGTGGAAGTGAGCGTATTTAAAAATTCCTCATCTTGTACAATTACCTGTTTATCTGGAAGAATCCTTTTTTCTGGCTCCGCTACAACAACAGGACATACTAATAGTAATCCGCTAACTCTCTCAAACATCTTTGCAAGTATACCTTTAGCTAAATAGCCTCCATATGATTCTCCTACCAATAAAAATTTTTCAGTAGAAATGATTTCCTCAATAAATGTGATAAGCACTTCTACTATACGATCTGAACTATTTATCCAATTTGGAGCATTCGATTTTCTCATTCCAGGTAAATCAATATATATTCGCTTATAACCTTCATATTTCTGAAATACTGATTCCATACATTTCATCATTAACCTATGGTCAGGGGCGCAGCCATGTATGATAATGACCGGTTTACCCTCTCCCACAATTTCATAGTATATTTCTGCATCTTTAATTCGATATATCATAAAAAAGCCTCCCTATTTAGTGGCAATACTATTCCACTCTGTAAGAATACACGTTCTTATTTTATATCCTTTCTCAACATTTTCACAAATGTTAATTTTCAGATTAAATAATAAAAAGTTCCCCAAAAAAGGATACTCATCATTTTATATGCAATTTTGCATCTCCACTTACAAATCACTAAAAAAACTTTACAATTCAAAGGATGACTAAATATACAATTTCTATTTAAAGTCTTGATGCAGTCTATACTATCAACCGCAATATTTTTTAAACCTTAAGAATACTTACACTCTTTAACACTTTCCTTATAAACATGATTTTTATAAGGAAATCTGATACAATTCTTAAATAATATTATTATGTATAGATATAACGAACATAGTGCATAATTAAAGAAGGTGATTTCATTGAAATTAAATAAAAATTTACAATTATGTATATTAATCGGAACATTAATATGCTATTCAATCTATTTTATATTTTTCTATCTGTTCCCTACTCATTTTTCAAATTCAGATGTACGCTTCGCTTCACTTGTCGTTGAAGCCATTACATTTGTATCACTGATTTACTCTATATATTCTAAAAAAGTCAGTTCAAATCCGTTTTGGATATGTATTACAATAGCAATTGGTAGTTTTTTATTAGGGAAAATAGTATATACATATCAAGATAGCTTCTTCGAAATTCCAATACATCGTTTTACGGTTTCTGATGTATTTTATATGTTTTTTCTATTTTTCTGTCTTATCGCTTTCTGCTATAAAATCTTAAAGGAATGCAATAAATGGGAAAAAGCGTTCTTTATTTGTGATATATGCATAGTGCTTACTTCCATATTTACATTAGAATGGTATTTATTTAATCAACCAAATTTAAATATATTCGCTCTTTCACTAGGAGATGTTTTCCTTTCATTTTTATACCCAATTGCAGATTTATTATTTCTACTACTAGGTGTTAGTCTCTTTTTCCGTCCAACAATTTTTAATTCCAAACGGAAAATTTATATCTTTATTTTTGTATTAATAAGTTCTGCAACTTTTAACTATATTTATTTTTACTTAAATAACCACTTATCAACTGAAACGATAATATTATTACGTCTTTTATATAGAATACCTATATTACTTATTGCAATAGCTGGCTCTATTTCAGAAGATCATAATAGCCATAAAAATTATTTCCTTGTAAACCCTATAATAGGAAAAAAAGCTTTAGTTGTATTTCCCTATCTTGCTGTTGCAATACTAATCGGGTTTACATTAAAAGAACAAACATCATCTTCAACTCTCATTACAGGAAATTGTATTACTTTTATTTTCGTACTCATTCGTCATTCTATCGTACGTATGCAAAACAATTCCTTAACAAAACGTTTGCAGGCATTTAATGCCCAACTAGAAGAAAAAGTTACTTTACGGACGTCTGATTTAGTTCATAAATCAGAGGCTCTTTCTCAAAAACAGCAAAAGTTTAAATCATTATATGAATATCATCCTGACCCTATCTTCACCATTGATTTAAATGGAATATTCTTAAATGTAAATAAGGCTGGGAGTGTACTACTTGGGGCACCAACAGATGAGTTACTAGGTGAAACTTGTTTTTCGATCATTTTAGATGAAGATAAGCATAAGCTAGCAATGGCATTAGAAAAAGTGAAACAACAAGAATCGGCATTCTTACAACTTAGTTCTCAATATAAAGATGGCTTTACTTATTTTTTATACGTTACAATCATTCCTATTATAATAGACGGACAAATTTCAGGAAGCTATATTATGGTGAAAGATATTACTGCACTAAAAAAACAGCAAGAAGAAATAAAATATTTAGCATTCCATGACACTGTAACGAAAATTGGGAACCGTGCCTTTTTCCATAAGAAATTAAAGAGAGTTATAAAAAATGCTAAAATAACAGAAAGCGAGTTTGCATTATTATATTTAGATTTAGATCGCTTTAAAGCAATTAACGATACACTTGGACATTCATCAGGAGATTACATATTAGAAGAAGTAGCAAAGCGATTCCAATCATGTCTTCCATCACATACTCATCTTTCAAGAATCGGTGGCGATGAATTTACAATCATAATTGAAAACTATACTGACGAAGATTACTTATTCCAATTATGTAACCAATTATTTAAATGCATGAAAAAGTCATTTATCATACATGAGCATAAATTAACTTTATCACTGAGTATCGGCATCGCTATTTATCCACATTCCGGAATCGATACCGCTACACTTCTAAAAAACGCTAATGTTGCAATGTATGATGCAAAAGCAAAAGAACTTAACTCTGTATCTATTTATGACGATGTAATCGCTAAAAAAATTGAAAGACGATTGCGATTAGAAAAAGATTTACCAAACGCACTACAAAATGAAGAATTGTTCCTTTTGTATCAACCTCAAGTTGATAGTGAATCTAATAAAATTATCGGTGCAGAAGCTTTAATTAGGTGGAATCATCCTGAATTAGGTATTATTTCTCCATACGAGTTTATTCCGATTGCAGAAGAAACACTACAAATTATTTCAATAGGTAAATGGACATTAGAGCAGGCTTGCAAGCAAATGAAACGTTGGCACGCACTCGGATATTCACATTTAAAAATAGGTGTGAATTTATCTGCTAAGGAATTTGAACAAGAGGATTTTGTAAAATCTATTTCTTCTACTTTAACAAATACAGGTTTACCAGCAAGCTCTCTTGATCTTGAATTAACAGAGCGAATTGCAATGATGGATGAGCGAGAAACATTGATAAAACTGCGTACACTAAAAAGTTTAGGGATTCACATTTCTATCGACGATTTTGGTACAGGTTATTCTTCGCTAGCCTACTTACCTTTGTATCCAATTGATACGTTAAAAATCCCGAGAGAATTTATTACAATGTCTGAAACATGTGATGATGGAATGGAAATTATTAAAACGATCATCACATTAGCAAATACATTAGGAATGTCTGTCATTGCTGAAGGTGTAGAAACGAAAGAGCACGTAAATTTCCTTCAAAAAAATAAATGTCAGTTTATTCAAGGTTATTATTACAGTAAACCTATTCATATTCATGCATTTACTGAGCTATTAGAAAATGGCATTCACCGATAGTACATAGCTAATTGGAATAAATAATAATGAATTGGAACAAATATAGTAAAAAGGAAAGAAGATACCTTCTTTCCTTTTTACTATTTACATTTCTATTACTTCACCACTTCATTTATTATATCTATTAATTGATGAATCCCCTCATCATTTGTTTTCTTATATCCATTCATGTTTTGAATATATTTATCCTTATTTGTATACAACTTATTTACTGCATGTATAAATGTATTCGTACTTACTCTGTCTTGGAGTATAACTTCCGCATATCCTTGCTGTGAAAAATATTCAGCATTTAAAACTTGATCTCCTCTACTGGAACTGTTAGTTAACGGGATAAGCAACATCGGTTTCTTCAAAAATAACAATTCAGAAATAGCAGTAGAACCCGCTCTTGAAACTACAACACTTGCCATATTTAGTATATGCGGCAACTCATCGCCTATATATTCAAATTGCATATACCCCTCCTTGCCAATAGATGGGTCTACCTTCCCTTTACCACATATATGAATAATATTAAAGTTTAATAGTATTGTATCTAAACATTTCCTTACCATATCATTTATCCACTTAGCACCTTGACTCCCACCCATAATTAATAATACTGGTTTATCTTGCTGAAATTCACAATATCTTCTTCCTCGTAATACGTTACCCTTCTCAATTTCTTCCCTTACAATTGGTCCTACATAAACCTTCTTCTCATTATTTACATTTTCTCCTGTCTGAGGAAATGTTGTGCATAGCTTTGTAGCAAAAGGTAATGCTATTTTATTGGCAAGCCCTAATGTGCTATCTGGTTCACGTATAATTATAGGCACACGATTTAACCATGCTCCTATAGCTACAGGAACTGAAACAAATCCTCCTGCTGAAAAGATAACGTCAGGCTTTGTTTTCTTAATTAAATTATAACTTTGTAAACAACCGCGTATAATTTTAAAAGGATCTTTAAA
Source organism: Bacillus cereus group sp. BfR-BA-01349 (assembly GCF_022663795.1). NCBI lineage: Bacteria > Bacillati > Bacillota > Bacilli > Caryophanales > Bacillaceae > Bacillus > Bacillus cereus group sp. BfR-BA-01349. The sequence goes on along the minus strand of NZ_JAKUGE010000018.1, from coordinate 43,435 downwards.
ATTCTCCCAATCCCAATATCTCCTAAGCTTTCCCGTTGAAACACTATTGTATTTAACATTTTGCACTAATGATTTTTCAATTCCATTTTTAGATCCAATATACTCGACTCTCCATCCTTTCTCTATAAATTTAGGAATTAATACAATATTAATCATAACGTGTCCGGCTGTACCGCCCCCAGTAAAAAGAATCGTTTTGCTCATAACTTATACCCACCTTTATTATTAAAAATCTAGCTTTATATTTACCTTTTAAATGTAAATGAACTTATTATTTTTTATATAAATCTTTAACTCCACCTCTATATCTTTTAAAAGATCGTTAATGAGTTCATAAAAATCATTTCCATACTCACTACACTCATATTGAGCAAAGATTTGAATCACATACCTAGTTTCCGTCTCTAATGCTGACTTTATTCGATTGACCCTTTTTTCTTCTACATACGCTTGATATTTATGTATTGCCTCATAAATAAGCAATACATGCGCTTCTTCATCTCTCCAGTCCAGCGTATCAACAATTGAAAGAAATAGCGTATTTTGATTATCTATTACTTCATAACCATTCATATATTTCTTACACCCTTTTTTGTTTTTCATTGCATGCAGATGTCACTACACTTCGCATACTCAAGTACATCTTTTAATGATTGATGAAATTCAATTTCTGGGATCCAACCTAACTTTTTTATTTCCTCTGTTGCTAAACTCTCATTTGAGTCGCTCCCACTTTTCTCTGTTTCCTCTATAAAAAAATTTAGCTGTGTTAATTCTTTATATTGTTCTAGTACATCTAATAAAGATCGTTTTACTCCTGATCCGATATTATATTGTTTTCCATTTATTCCATCTCGTAATAACACATGATACGCTTTGACCGCATCACGTACATCTAGAAAATCTCTACTATCTTTCAAACTGTTTACTTCGATAATAGCCTTACTTCTACCTGATTCTATATCTATCATTTTCTTTGCGAGAATCGAACAAATACCATTCGATACCCCTGGACCAATTAAATTTGAGGGCTTTGCAATGATAATATTTGAATCCATTAATCCTCCCCAAGCCTCTGCAATAATGACTTGCATCGTTTTACTTAAACTATATGGATTCGAAATTTTTATTTCGTTCATACTATTTGCTTGCAAAGCAGATCCTATAACTAATGTTCTACAATGCGAGGCTTCTTGCTTAATTGCTTCTAATAAATATAACGTTCCTATTACATTAATCTCTATATATTCAAGGGCAGCTGTCCAAGATTCTATGACCGAATTCCTTCCTGCTAAATGCAATACGTAGTCTGGCTTTATTTGTTTCATTACCTTCATTACTTCGCTCTTATTAGTTAAATTACAAGTAATACCATTTTTAATTTTTCTCTATGTGCACGATTTTGAAACATAGGAATTACATGAAAGCCCTGCTCTAAAAAATAGTGGCAAGCATGGCGTCCTGTGAAACCATTTGCACCAGTTATTAAAAGGATCGCATTTTTTTTCATCGCAAAAATCCTCCTTTTAATAGCATTTGTTTCACCTCATGTTTTTCAAGTAAGTCTTGTTGAGAACTAAAACTCTTCACATCCACTAGAGGATAGCTAGAATAATATTCTTGAAGTCCTTCTATAGGAATAGTCGGTAGTACCACAAAATAATTTTGATCAAAACTTATACTTGTTTTACTCTCTACCTCAGATAGAAGCATTTCACTTAATTTTTCACCCGGTCTTATCCCTACCTCTTTTACCTTAACTTTTTCTTTTTCAGAATATTCAATTAATACTTCTGCTAAATCTGTTATTTTACATGCCGGCATTTTCATAACAAAGATTTCCCCGCCTCTACCTTGAGATACGGCTTTAAATAACAATCCAACAGCATCCTCAACTGTTAAGAAAAATCTAGTCATATTCGCATCGGTAATCCCTACTTCTGAAGATTTTTTAATTTGTTGTTTAAAAAGTGGTACTACACTTCCACTCGTTCCTAAAACATTTCCACCACGAACACAAATGAATTTTGTTTTCTTCGTTTGTATATTCGCATGAACCATTAATTTTTCACCAATTGCTTTTGTCATCCCATACGTATTTGATGGATCAGCTGCTTTATCCGTTGAAACATATATAACTTTTTCAACTTGCATCTGTATAGAGGCTTCAATTACATTTTGCGTACCATGTATATTTGTTTTTATAGCTTCATAAGGATAATACTCACATACTGGAACATGTTTTAAAGCTGCCAGATGGAACACATAATGTACACCTTGGCAAGCATAGACTAGTTGATCTTTATCACGAATATCTCCAATAATAAATTTTAACCTATCATCATTTATAAACTGTTGCTGCATTTCAAACTGAACCGTTTCATTTCTTGAAAAAATTCTAATTTCTTTCGGTGATTTTTCTAATAGTTGTTTTATAAGTTCCTGCCCCCACGAACCTGTCCCACCAGTAATTAAAATTATTTTATTTAACATTCTTTTTCCTCCTACGAAACATCTCAATTTAAATAATATTTATTGAATTATTTTCAATTGATTCAAATCATAATCGTCGTTTGTTACATTTAATTGACAAAATAAAAAAACAGAAACTATTAAACGTAGTTTCTGTTTTTCATTTCATCTCACAACAGTAAGATTTTCTATACGGTTTTCATGATAAATAAATTCCTTGTAAAAAACACCGCTCATTTATTTCTTATACTCGTAATAAAATAAATAGAATGATTCATAGCCAATAATCATGTTTAAATTTATGAAAAAGGGAGGTAACGGAATGGACCGAAGCAATTCAAATCATACATATAACGGACCTTCCAAAGCACTGCCTCTCTCCCTATTCGACGTAAAAAATGAATTGAAACAAAAAAGCAAACTTATTCCTTCTGGCACCATGTATAAATTAACGAAAGAAGAACAACTCATCATCAACAAAATAAAAATACAAACAGAACAGCTAAATAAAAATAATGTTACAAGAACACGCGCATACTACCAATTTTACATTCAATATCCAGAAATACATTGGGCACTGCTTGGGCATATGGTATCACGTAACGGCGGTTGGAATATGACTGATTTAAAGGGCGATTTATATACGAGAATTTTATCAGAGAAAGATCAATTCATATTTTTTTCTTTTTTAGAAAGAGGGAATTGGCTTATTTTCCAAGATGTATACCCTCAATTTTTACTTTACGAACAAAGTGTAAAGAGATCACAAAAGTTATTTCACCTTCTCCCTCACCTAAATGTTTCTACATTTATGGAAACGATGTGGAACCATTTTTGGAAAACAGGTAACAAAAAAACTTTAGCAATTGCAACTATTATTAATGAACAAAACTACTTAGAAAAAAGAGTGATTCAAAATGTACAATTTAAAAAGACTGTACTAAATAGTATTGGATTTAAACTCTTTGATTTCTTTCAGTTTAATCATATCCTTTTCCCATTCTACGAAAATGATAAGAACCAAAAAGTATTACTATTTGGTGATACAATGAAACATTTCACTTCCTTACATGAACGGATATTAATTGGAAAAAGATTGTACTCATTATTATTTCGAGATACACATGTTTTATCTCAAATAATAAGCTGGGCTCAACACCATCCACATACAGGATCTAGGAAAGATTACTGGCCCCATTTATTTTCAAGTGTAAATGAATCTTTTTCCCGTGAGTTTTATAAGCGCCGAATAAAGAAATGCCAGTTACGAAATGGCGCTTATCGCATATACAGCCCTGCACTCATCTATGCATGGCGAGATATGAAGCATGAAGCAGTTGACAGTGAAGATTGGTTTACCGATTGGCAAGTTGTAAATTACTTAGTTGATAAGGAGGAAAATATAAATGGACAAATTACAGAAGACTACTGCAAAACACTCGAAAAAATTGAACTCGCCATTCTCGCAAAGAAAAATGTCCTCCTCCGAGAAGAAGAATGAGTTTCTAGCATTAGTAGTTACAATCTTTCTCTCTTCTATTATTGGAACTTGCTTAGATGCCTTTTTTGTTCATAAACAAATATATTCTTTTCCGGCTAGGCCCTTCTCATCCACATTTTCGGTGAATATAGCTTTTACATTGTTCGTACTGCCGATTTTAACAGTTATCTTTATACACATTTCAAAAAAATTATCTAAAGTTTCTAGAATTTTATTTATTATTTCAATCGGTATTTGTGCTAGCCTTTTTGAACAGATTGCTGAAAGTTTAGGTTTATTTGTACATAGTGCGAATTGGAACCATGCATATTCTTTATTTGGTTATATGATTTTTCATTCTTTTATTTGGAACGTATATAATTGGATAAAAAAATAAAGAGACCATTATAGGTCTCTTCTTAAGCATACTCTTCCGTTATTACTAATGGTGCCAATGTTTGAAGGCTTTTAGAGCGTAAACGATAGGCAACGACTTTCTTCTTATATTGCTTAATGACATCAACATGTTCCTCATAGCTATATAGCGAAAATCTAATCTCTTTATTCCCTTTCTTCGTGTTAATAACGATCGGTGTTCCTTCTCCGTGCGGCGGGAAATAATGTTTATCTAAAAACAAAGCCTCATTAAATTCATGAATAACTTGTAGTTTCATTTCTCCCTCTATATTTTTTCCATCTATCGATATAGAAGTATTTTCCACCTCAAGCTTTTGATGCAATTCAAATTTACTAATAATTGATTCTACAACAGAAGTGGGCATGCTAGAAACTAATACTTTAATAGCCCCAAAAACAAATAATGTAACTATAAACCATGTTGTCATTGTTATCATCTCCATTACATTTAAAAAATAAATTTCGTTCCATACGGTATTAGTATACTAATAAGTATTCCAGTTACAATCATCGTTACCGAACCGATAGTCGCTTCTTTCTCGCCTTCTTTCACTAAACGACTCACACCGATAATATGTGATGCACAGCCCATTCCAACTCCTTTTCCAATCGTACTTGTTATACGGAAAAACTTAAGTACTGTTGGTCCCATAATAGCGCCTGTTATTCCTGCAACAACTACAAAACTAGAAGTCATAGATGGAATACCACCAATTTGATCCGCTATTGAAAGGGCAATTGGCATTGTCGCTACCTGTGGTAAAGTGGTTAATATAAGTTCCTTATCTATATTTAAAATTCCGCCAATCACTACATTCATGCTCGTTACAGCCACTATACCTATCACTACTCCGATTAGTATCGATGAAAAATTTTTCATCAGTATCTTTCGCTCTTTAAATAGAGGTATGGCCAATGCTACAATTGCAGGGCTCAATAAGCTTGAAAGAATGTTTCCCCCATTTTCCCTATACTCATGATGAGAAATACCAAAAATCAAAAATAAACAAATCATAATTGCCGTAACTGTTAACACTGGTAACGTAAATGCAAACGTAATTTTTTTATATAGCTTTGTCGCCAAGAAATAAATTGCTACAGTAATAATAATTAAGACCATTTGAATCGTGCACCTTGTCGATTTTATTTTTTTGATGTGACTAATAATTGACTTATATACCCTGAAACAATCAAAGTTACTACAGTACTTGCAACTACTAAAAGGAATATAATACTTCCCTTACTGAAAAGAAAAAACCCGTATTCCATGAGCCCTGTTGTCGAAGGGATTAAAAATAACGGTAAAAATACGATTAACTTTTCCGAACCTAACTCAAACCATTTTAACGGTAAAACGCGAGTGGAAAGGAGCAGGAACAGTATTAACATCCCTATTAAATTCCCCGGTATTGATAGATGGAATATTTCCTGAATCCACGTACCCACTAGGCTAAATACATATAGCACGCCTACTTGAAGTAAAAGCGTCACGTACTTCATTTCTTTCCCTCATTTCACTATCACACATCCATATTATGAAATCTCATTTAGCGTGTCGGCAAACCGTTTAATTCCAAGTTGAATTTGTTCTATATTCGCTCTACCAAACGTAAATCGTATATATTCATTTTTCGAACCTAAAACACTGCCCGGAACAAATGCGACACCATTCCGTATAGATTCACCTAATAAGTGATATTCATCAAATTTTCCTGTTACTTTACACCATACATGTATTCCACCCTCTGGCACGAAACATTCAACTCGTTCTCCCAATGTTCCTTCAAGCTCTGCAATTAATTCATCTCTTCTTTGCTTCAATTGTCCACGAAGTATCGTAATATGTGTATGGAAATCCTTTGATTCTAAAAATTGATTTGCTACCCACTGCGTAAATACACTATGGCCAAAATCAACTTGTTGCTTTGCATCTGCTAAACGCTCAATTACGCGTGTAGGATCAATTATCCATCCAATACGTAATCCTGATGCAACAATTTTTGATAATGAACTTATATAAAGAACATTTCCATTTTGGTCCATTGATTTTAATGTCGGGTTCACTTCTCCATTAAAAGAAATTAAACTATACGGATCATCTTCTACAATTGGTATACCGAACTCAGAAGACAGTTCTAAAATTTTTTTACGTCTCGCTAATGAAAGCACAGTACCCGTTGGATTTTGATAATCTGGATTCAAAAACACCATACGAATGCGATGCTTTTTGTGCAAATCGATTAAGTCATCTGGATTCATTCCATCCTTATCAACAGGTAAATGAAATATGTTTAAACCGGCCGATTTAAACATTGGGAGCGAAAAACAATACGAAGGATCTTCAATCGCAATCGCATCACCAGGTTTTAATAAACATTGAACGATAAGATTAAGCCCCTGTTGTGCTCCTGACGTAATAAGAATAGAGCTTGAATCTGCTTCAATTTGTTTATATTGCTGAACATGTGCTGCAATTGTTTTTCTCAACATCTCATTTCCAAGTGGATGGTCATAACCGAGGTTTTCCATAAATGTTTTCTCCGACAAAATTGTTCGAAATCTATCACTTGGAATTAATTCTGGTGACAGTTCACCGCTTGCTAAATTAATTAAATCATCTTTTTGTGTTTCCGTTCGAATTTGTTGAACGAGTGGTACGTTAGGTAAGAACGATCCATCCTCCACGTACCTACCCCAGTTCGGTATTCGTTTATGTAAGACACCCCATATGTCCGTATTGACCCGTGTTCCGCTTCCCTTTTGTCGTTCTACTACTCCAAGTGATTTTAATTCTTCATACGCAGCTACTATTGTACTCCGGTTCACCTGTAATTCCTTTGCTAACATACGCTCAGAAGGTAACTTACTATCAGAAGGTAATTCTCCTGAAGAAATGCCTCTTTCAATATAATCCGCGATTTGTTTATATACAGGTGTCTTATCTGCACGATTTGGTTTCCATTCCATATAGTTGCTCCCTCTCAAAACAAACTAATCTCAATTTATTACTAACAGTATTTACTCTAAAAATAGTATTAATTAGTCACATCTTCTTATCCGCAAATAGATATATCCAAAATGGCTCTCTTTCTGATTACTCGATACCTTCTAAAATTCCAACTTCATACTCTCATTTCAGTTCTTTTACAAACTATCAGATCATTACCGCATACCATGTTACCCCAAGCAGTAGAACAAAAAGAAGAAGAATATAGATTGCAGATAAGTTTTTCACATTTCTTTTTGTAGACTTACCATAATTATCCTCCACGTTTCTTGCAACTAGTACAGTCCCAAATAGCGATACAATTACAATAATAACGACTAGTGAAATTGCAAAACTCATTGTCTTTTCACCTCTCTAAGCCCCATCTATTTTAATTAAAGAACTTACATAAAAACCTTCCTCTTTAAAACGTTGATAACATACTACCTTTCTTCTCTTATCATAATAGATGTTTGTAAAAAGCGGACCAACCACTTTCGTGTTTTTTTGCTCATCCACTTTAAAAATAAAAAGCAACTGATCACTTAGGATCAGTTGCTTTTTTCACACGATAATTTTTCATTTAAAATTAATTCGATTTAAAAGTTTAGTCTTTTCATAATGAAACATCGACTGAGATAACTCGAAAATTGTTCCATTTACAAGATACACTGTATTTTCAATAAGAAGCGCCGGATCACCTTCATTTAATTCTAAAAGCTGTGCATTTTCTTTATTTACTTTTTCACAACTAATAACTTTATCAGCAAAACCAATATTTAATCGTAAATCTTCAATGAAATAACTGTATACAGAGCTTAATGCTATTTCTTCGTTCAAATATGGAATAATATCCTTTTTGAAATAACTTACTTCAATAGAGAACGGCTTAGCATCTACAATTCTTAAGCGCTTCAAAAAATACAACCTAGTTCCAGCTTCGCATTGCATTCGCTTTGCTATTTCTTCGTCCGCATCTATTACTTCAAGCTCTAACACTTTCGTTTCAATATTTTGTGAAACAAGATTTTTCGTTAATCCACGTAAACTTCCTAAATTAATGTAATCTGTTACAGAAGTTTCGCGTAAAAACATACCACTACCTTGTACTTGAAAAATATAACCTCTATTCACAAGCTGACTAATTACTTTACGTATCGTATTACGGCTTACTTCAAATCGATTCATCAACGCTTCTTCTGTAGGTAGTTTTTTCGTTTCATTAAAAAGCCCATCTCGAATGTTTTGCTCTAACATATCTGCAATTTGTTTATACTTTGCACTCATACACTTTCTCCTAAAATACTCTTTTATCTGTTATAACTCTTCCCCTCTCGTTTCGATCACATGTTTATACCAATGAAACGAAAGTTTCTTCTTACGTTTTAAGTTATCATTATGATCGACAAAAATAAAGCCATATTGCTTTTTATATCCATTTAACCAACTTAAAAGATCAATCACTGACCATGCATAATAACCTTTTAAATTAATTCCCTCTTCAATTGCACGCTTCATTACTTTTAAATGCGCTTGAATAAATTTAATTCTCGGAACATCTACAATTTCTCCGTCAATGATTGGATCTTCATCACCAAGTCCATTTTCCGTTACATACATCTTTATGTCACCGTAACGCGCTTTCAACATATGCAATCCCTCTAAGAAACCTTCGGGAGATATTTCCCATCCCCATTTTGTATATGTTTTATCATCCATTTTAACTGTTCGATAAAAACCATCAAAAGAAGGATTACCTGGAGCAAGCGTTGAGTTTTCTCGAGAATGTTCCTCACTCTTTATATCCATATCGTATCTTTCTACTCGTATTGGTTGATAATAATTCAAACCAATAAAATCATTTTCTTCTGCATTTTGTTTAATAATTTCTAATTCTTCAACCGTCCAATTAGGAGTCCACCCTTTTTCCTTTAATTGTTGTACAACATAAGACGGATACTCACCTTTTAAAACTGGATCATAATACCAATACGTTTCATATTCATTCGCATGATTTGCTGCTTGTATATTTTCTTTTTGGTTATCCACACTATAAGCAGGTAAGAAAACATGTGTAATCCCAATCTCACCATATTGTTTCAGCTGCTTATATACCGCAACTGTTTTCGCATGTGCATAAAATACATAATGAGTCGCTTGAAAATACTTTGGAACATCATTTTGTATTCCTGGTGGATGTGCACCTTTTAAATAACCTAGTCCACAAAACATTACTGTCTCATTAAAAGTAATCCAATGCTTAACTCTGTCACCAAATGCCTTAAAACAAGTTTCTGCATATTTTACGAAAGCCTCTGCTGTTCTTTTATTCGTCCATCCACCATCTTTTTCTAACGGTAATGGTAAATCCCAATGATATAAAGTGACAAACGGTACAATCCCGTATTTTAAACATTCATCAATTAAGTTGTTATAAAATTCAATCCCTTTTTCATTTACCTCTCCATCTCCAGTCGGCAATATTCTTGCCCAAGAAATAGAAAAACGATACGATTCTAATCCCATCTCAGCCATTAAGCGAACATCTTCCTTATATCGATGATAATGATCAACAGCTACATCACCATTTGTTCCATTGTATGTTTTGCCAGGAACTTTTGAAAACTCGTCCCAATTCGTAACACCTTTTCCATCTTCATTCCATGCACCTTCTACTTGATAAGAAGCTGAAGCAGCTCCGAATAAAAAATCATGTGGAAACTTCATAGTATATACCTCCATTTCATTACAACAAATTAAATTTAATGATACATTTATAATTTATTGGTACAAATTTTATATATATGATTATATCTTATGTTTTTATTTTTTTCTATTATAAAAGTACAATTTATATTGTTGGTTATTGGAAAATAAAAAGAAGCGATATATTTTATCGCTTCTTACTCTCATCATCTTTATTCTTTTATTAATGACTTAATCGCTCTTATAACTTCTTGATACAATAATGGTGACCACTTTTCATTTATATAGTCTTGAATTACCCAGCCCACTCTCAAAGGATTCTTTTGTTTTATATAGTTTGCAATTTCAGGATTTATATAAGAGGCATAGTAATATGGACTATTCCATGCTGTACCACCAGAAGACAAGCTTGTAAAATTTATATATAGATGATTTAAATCCTCACTATTGTTCATCGTTTCATTCATCGTATCTTTAATAGATTTTACTTTCTCATCATAACTCACTTTATATTTATCTTGTACTGTTACATTTACATTTTGATTTACAGTTGTGGTAAACGTCTCATTATCTGGCCAATAAAAATTATTATATCCTCCAGATTCATTACTACCACTATATCTTTTTAGTAGTACAATTTTCCCACGAGCATCTCCAAGTTTTATATTTCCTTCTGTTTTTAAAAAGATAGGATCAACAAAATAATTTTTTTCAAACGTACTACTAAATGGACCTTCTGCCCCTTTCATATCCTCATACTCTTTTTTTAAAGACATAATAATCGTTTCACTCGGGTTATCTCTTAAAAATTGTTTCGCTTCGTTTATGAATTCATGCAGTGTTACATAAAGATATAATGGCCCATGATGAAGAACTATCGTATTATCATCTGTTAAACGTCCTCTTATATCAAAAATGCGAGCTCCATGGTCCATTTGATAGCGAAAATCATATTCTTGCGTCATTCCCCATACTTGCTTAATCGGATTTTGCAACTTGAACGTCCCACTATCGTGTGTTCCTGGAATTGAAATTCGTGCTAACGGGATACTATCAGGTATAGGTTGCATCCATTTTGATAAATTTTCAAGCTCATTAACAGAGCTAGCTGCAACTACTCTCTTATCATGTAAAGCAAATACAAATGTGATAAATATTGTACTACATATGAATAATTTCAAAATTAACTTCTTATTGCTCATTATTATCCCTCTCTTTTTCTGTTTTTACATCAAACTTATTGAATATAATATAAGCTAGTTCAGAAAAAATAAATAACATTTCATCAATATGAAATATTGCATAGAAGTAAAGTTAAAAAATCATTCACATATACTAAATTAGAAAAATTTAAAGGAACTTCATCTGAAGTTCCTTTTACTTATTTTATGTTCAATACGTATGAACCATCTTTATTCTCATATTTATAGACGTATAAATAATATTTACCTGGCTTTGCATTATAAGTTTCTTTAACTACATTGCCTTCATTTTCACCATATGCTACATAGTTATTTAAATCTGATTCATGATGAAGTACCCATGTCATTCCGATATTTTGTTCATTTAGTAAAGAAATATTAATATTTTCCGGCGAATCAATTTGGAAAGTAAATACATCTACTCTATCATTATTATGTAGCGTTCCTTTCACCGGTGTATGAAAGTTAACTTTATTTGCCTGTCTAGGCTCATTATTTGGTTCATTTTCTGTTACTTGTAATTCATTCCCAACGTTTGGTTTTCTTTGTTCATAGCCTAAGTTTACTAGTATAGACTTCAAATCTGGTAAAACACCAATTTTATCTGCATATGGATCTTTAGATTTTGTTCCTGTACTCTGGTTGCTTAATATTGCTCTTAGTTCACTAGGTCTATATGGTTGTCCTAAATTTTCTTTAGCAATGCTTTGTACTAAAGTCGCTGCCCCAGCAATAATTGGCGAAGCACTAGATGTTCCGCTAAAGCTTGAAGTATAAAGGTTTACAGCACTTCTACTTTGTTCAGCTGTAGTTGTATCTACATTTTCTCCCCATCCGTACACATCAATACGGCTTCCATAATTCGAAAACCACATACGTTCATGAGGGAAAGATGAAGAGCCAGCTCCTACCATAATTGCACCCGAATCTTTAAAATCTTTACTATTACGATTTAAGACTTGCTTACCCTTTCTATCTTTGAACTCATCTAAATCATTCCACCCATTTGCTCCGGCCTCTATAATTACAATCCCTTTATCTGTACCAGCACGAATTGCATCAAAGATATCTGGTTGTACTTCAACAGGTAAATATTTATCACCATATCCATCGAAAGATGCTTGCGCCTCTAACAATAAAACATCCCCAGCTCCTAACTGATTTACAGCGCTTAATATTGCATCAGCCGTATTATACTGTCCATTATCTCTTATTTGAGAGATAACCTTTGCTTTCGCTTTTGGCGCAATCCCAATATTCCCAACTTCATTGTCCTCAGAGGATACAATTCCTAGTACAGACGTCCCATGACCGACATGCTGATCTATATTTCTTCCAGACATTAACTCAATTTTTTGATGTAATAAATCCTCATGATTTAATAACCATCCGTATTCCATATCAACAAAAGTGATACCATTTCCATTACCGCCTTGAATTCCCCAGGCGAAAGGCGCATTAATACCGTATGGGGCCGCTTCAAGATAACCTTGTTTTTTAAATCTAGGATTGTTACTAGGATTAAGAGCTACACTTGATGATTGCACTTCAGGTGGCATTATTTTCTCTTGTTTCTTCATATACGCATCTTCTATTAAAGAAGATGCCTTTAACTTATCTACTATTTTGATTTTGAAGAATATAGTAGTTTAATAAACTTGTAGATACATGATTAGGTGCTTTCACTTCAAGGTTTTGTATTTGTTCCGGGCTTACAGATGTGAATAAACGAGTAAATGTTACATCTGGATATTCTTTCAAAAAATCTTTTATTACTTTATCATTCGTTTGAGATTGTATTTGTTTTTCAATACCATCTTCATATGGCAAATCCAAATCCGCTTTAAATTTTACAATGATTTGCTTATCTGTTTCTTGTTCTATCCCTGATTTAATCTGCTGTTCTATAGAATCAGCATGTACACTATTGATAGTACCCCCTGTTCCTAAAAGTGTTGTAATGATTACAGTTGACGCACACATTTTTTGAAATATTTTCATTGCATTAATCCTCCTATTAATAATTAATAATTAATCATTATATTAATCTATAATGATTTTATTTCTATAACGTATTCCCTTTCTACTAAATAGATTATAGTAATCAGAAATATGAACTTCAATGTATTTTCATATGCAATATTTCATATTCGGACTCTACACTACACGAAGATGAAACTTATAGTGATTATTTATTTTATATGTGCTAATATACTTACATTAATATATTACGCATATATACATTTCAAACTACATTACTTAATAGTTTCACCTTAATTTTTTCTTAGGAGGATTTACAATGAAATTACTAAAACTAAAACATATAATCCCTTTATCTGCAGCTGCAATTACATTCGTATGTAGTCAAAGCACAGCTGAAGCTTCTACCATTCATACAGTAAAAAAGAACGATACACTTTGGGGCATTAGTAAACAATACGGAGTTTCAATACAATCCATTAAACAGGCTAATAATAAAGGAAACGATCAAACCTTTATTGGCGAACAGTTACATATTCCAGGGTCCGTGAAATCAAATGAAATCACTGTTCCTCAAAACGCCAAGCCAGCCAACATTTCTGGACAAATTATTTATCAAGTACAACCGGGAGATTCATTAGAAACGATAGCAAGGCGTTACAATGTCACTGTCCAATCTATAAAACAAATGAACAATACAGTCGGAAACAAGCTTTATACAGGACAACATTTAAAAATCAACTCAAGCATTTCACAAAAAGAAAAAGACTTAATGGCACGCTTAGTTACCGCTGAAGCAGGTGGTGAATCCTATAAAGGAAAAGTAGCAGTAGCGAAAGTTATACTAAATCGTGTAAATGCAAAAGGTTTTCCAAATACAATAACAGGCGTTATTTATGAACCTATTAAATACGGATATGCATTTACTCCTGTTACAGATGGAAGAATTAATCAGCCTGCAAGCGCAGAAGCAAAAATGGCTGTAGAAGAGGCTATCTCCACAAATGGAGTACATTCTGACTGGCTTTATTTCTACAATCCAAAAACATCAACAGACAAGTGGATTACGACACGTCAAACAGTAGCAGTAATTGGTAACCATGTATTTGCTAAATAAGATTTAAAATCATTAACAGACCTCTTCACTTAAAAGGTCTGTTTTTTTCTATGTAAGATGTTATTAATCATATGACATAGTTATTTTTTAAACTGTTTCTTCTTTCAAATAAAAATTTTTGTATTTACTCCACCACTCGTAGAAATTAATAAAGCATCAAGTTCGAAAACTCCCACTTTATTAATAAAAGCTATTTCTTAACTTCATAAAATTGTTATACACTAGAAAAATAAAAAACAAACTATTCGTTAGCAGGTGGAAGAATATGTATGATGTTACGATTATCGGCGCTGGAGTAAGTAGCATTTTTATGGCTTATTCACTAGCTAAAAGTAACAAAAAAGTTTTAATTCTTGATAAAGGTAAAGCGCTAGAAGATCGCCATTGTCCTTTAGACGAAGGAAAAGTGTGTAATTGTACTACATGTGATAAATATTTCGGGTTTGGTGGTTTAGGAAAATCTGAAGGGAAATTTAATTATACAAACGGATTTGGCGGAGAACTTGAGAAAAAAGTCGGTAAAGAGGGTTTTATACAACTCATGGCTGAAGTAGATGAAATTCTATGTCAGTTTGGTGGAAGTTTGGTTTCAAAATATTCTACTGAAAATTCAAGTCTCACTAAGAGAGCTGAAGCGTGTGGTTTACAAATGCTAACAACAGAAGTAAGACATCTTGGTACTACACTTTCCAGTAACATTTTTCAGCAGCTCTATGAATTTTTACTGACGAAAATAAAGATCCAATTTCATATAGATGTACAACATATTCTGAAACAGGAAGATCATTTTACAATAGAGACAAATCAAGGAACAGTTCAAACTAAGCAACTTGTATTTGCAACTGGGCGCTCTGGGGCCGATTGGTTAAAAGAAATATGCAGTTCCCTAAATATTTCTCAGGAGCAAACACGTTTAGATTTAGGAATTAGAGTAGAAATGAAAGAACATCAATTACGTTCTATATTAAAAGATACTTTTGAAACAAAACTTTCTTATCAAGGTGAGCATTTCACAGCAACTACTTACTGTATGAATCCACAAGGCCGCATCATTCGAAAGTACGAAGAAGGTTTAGTTATGCCTGACGGTCAAAATTTTCGAGAGCAAGGAACTGGCACTTCTAATTTAAATTTCACTTTATTTATTCCTCGCTATTTTCCAACTCTCAAAGAAGCAAATGTATACGCAAGTTCAATTATTAAAGACATTAACCAAGGACGAGATCGGATTGTTATACAGCGCTTAGAGGACTTACTAAAGAAACAACCTACGGCGGAAAACAGCATGGAGCATAATCGTATACACCCTACACTACAGGGGGATTATGGAGATTTGAATCAAGAAATCCCTCAATTATATATTGAAGGGCTCAAAGAGTTTTTATTACGCTTAGAACAATTTATACAAGAACCGATTGATAAAGATACTTTGTTATATGGAATTGACGGAAAGTTCTATGCTCCTACGATAAAACTCAATAACTATTTTGAAACAAGTGTGCATGGGCTATTTTTAATTGGAGATTGTTCAGGCGTTACGCATTCATTATCTCAAGCAGCTGCAAGTGGTCTGTATGTTGGAAAGTACTTATCTGACATTTAATTTCTATCATTAAAATGTCAGTCAAATATTTTTAATTTCAAAACACTTTACTCATATATAGTAAAAGTATATTAATAAGCCCCCTATCCTTCCCGGCTAATGATTAACCGACAAAAAATCAGGATTTTACAAAATACATATGTAATATAACTGTATATTTAAAACGATTGGCATTCAATTCTAATAAATTGAATGTCAACAGTTTTAAAAGTCTCTATCCATTTTTACTTTTATTTGTTCGATATTTTGTAACATCATCATAGTGTTTAATATGGTAGGATGTCTATAAGTCAATTTCACTACAACTATGACTTTTTCTGCCCGTTTCTCAAAAAGAGTTATATTTATGCTACTACGCTTTAAAAATCCCCATTGTATGTATATGAATACTTCAAATTATTCCCTTTAGAAAACAAAGTCTACATGGTTCATTCCATTCTAATAGTTATAAAAACATAATATATAACTTTAGTTAAATAAATTATATAAAGAAGGTGTAAAAATGAAGAACAAAATAAATTTACAGATGCAAAATATAAGTTTTGTTATAATAATGGCTTTAGCAGTATGGTTAAAAACATATCTTATTACGCGATTCAGTTTTGATTTAAAAATTGAGTCTTCAACGCAAGAGCTTATTTTATTTATTAGCCCTCTAGCCGCATCATTAGCGTTTGTTGGATTAGCATTATTTGCAACTGGTAAAAAGCGAAATTATATAGCGCTCTGTATTAATTTCTTATTAACAATCGTACTTGTTGGAAATGTAATGTTCTATGATTTTTATAGTGATTTCGTTACATTACCAGTACTTGGACAAACCTCAAACTTTGGCCAATTAGGCGGCAGTATTATAGAAATATTAAACTACAAAATTATACTCGCATTCGTAGACATTGTTTTCTTCTTTATTTTATTAAAAAAGAAATCATTGGTCTTTAAAACAGAACGTGTAACTCATTCTACGCGCTTTTTATACTTTCTTTTAACGATTGGTGTATTCTTTGCGAATCTACATCTTGCAGAAAAAGAGCGCCCTGAATTATTAACAAGATCATTCGACCGAGTCATGCTTGTCAAAAATTTAGGCTTATATACTCACCAAGTATATGACTTAACACTGCAAGTAAAAGCTGGGTCACAAAAAGCACTTGCTGATAGTAGTAAATTACAAGAAACTGAAAACTACGTAAAAGCAAATCAAAGCGAGCCAAACCCTAATATGTTTGGTGCAGCGAAAGGAAAAAACGTAATTGTCGTCACTCTTGAATCCTTGCAAACCTTCTTAATAGGCGCATCAGTGAACGGGCAAGAAGTTACACCATTCCTAAATGAATTCATAAATGAAAGTTATTACTTTGATAACTTTTTCCATCAAACTGGTCAAGGGAAAACATCCGATTCAGAATTTCTAATCGATACGTCGTTGTATCCATTAAATCGAGGAGCTGTATTCTTCACACACGGTAACAATGATTATACTGCAACTCCAGAAATTTTACGTCAACAAGGTTATTTCACTTCTGTATTTCATGCAAATAACGCAACATTTTGGAATCGTAATATTATGTACTCCGCTCTTGGTTATGACCGTTACTATAATGAACTTGATTACAAAATCACACCAGAAACCAAGGATACGATTCTATTCGAATTAACTCATTCACAGCAAGCTCTACTGCACTATCAAAATCTTGCTGTTCCTCATAAAAGGAACGGGCAATTTTTGTGACATTCGGATAATCAGGATTTAAAGAAACTGCTTCTTTAATAACACCGAAAGCTGAGTCAAAATTATTTTGCTCAATGTAAAGAGAAAGTAATTGTAGTCTAATTTCGGTCATCAATATTTTATTATCAGTAGTAATGGAAGTATAAATATTTTCAGCATCTGGTAATTGATTAAGTTCGAAATAAGCATCCGCAATATTTTTTTGTGCCCATGGTGCTAATTCATTACTAACCTTCTCCCATTTAAAAATAGCTGCTTCAAAATCTTGATGACGATAATAAAATTCACCTTGCGCAAAACGAATATAAGACCCATCAGAAATCTCATTTTTTTCTTCGTTTACATAAGCTTGTCCAAGTACGTCAAGAGTTGGTTTTGTTTCATTCTCCATTAGGAACGTTTCATAATACATCTTTTTTATTAATTGTTTTTCTAATCTCATCTTTTCCCCCACTATATCTTGAAAATAAATTTTTAAGATATGTCAATGCTTTTTGTATGTATGCTTTTTATCTTAACAAAGAATATCTTTTGGAAAATTTCATTTTCCTTTCATTTTTCAAGTTAGATTGAATTTTTATGAGAAAAGTTTCAGTTTTTTTTCAATTCCCTTTCAGTTATGAAACAGCATTAAATGTTCCTAATAACCTAATAACACTATAATATTCCACATTATATTATCAAGAAAACCCCATATAAACCATATTATAAAAACAATCTATATTGAATTTATATGCATAATTCACTGTACTATCAAACAAAAAAACAACAATAGGAGCCAACAGCTATTCATACCATTTCTTTCTTAAATTGTTTTCCTTTAAAATGTTTCAGTAGTTATGTAATTAAATTCCATTAACCTATATAAATAACTAGTCCAAAAAATATCTATATGCATATCATGTTATAGTAAAGAATTTAGGAGATCCTAAAAGGAGGCATTTTCATGTTTGAAGATAAATCTAAAATAAATTACCCATATGAATTTACTGAAACTACAACAGTTCCTCTAAAGAACCCCATTGACAAAAAATTCAAGAACGGTACAGATACACATAACTTCCCAATTAAGAAGCACTATAAAGAGCAAGTTCTATACACTGAAAAAATCAATAATAATCAAAATAAGTAATTGTATAGATCCTTATAACAATTAGCCAAATAAGAAGCAACATTTAACCATCCATAATTATTTGGTTAGTAATGTAGAAATCTTTATTATACAATTCATGCACCTTTTAAAAAGTGCTGTATACAGCGCTTTTTTATACATAGATAAATTTAAGCTAATGCAACCAAGAAATAAACTGTAAAATTACTTCAGCATATTCTCGTTTAACTATTAAATCTACATATTAAAAGGGAGCAACAGTAAATGTTGCTCCCTTTTGAAATGTAATCTATTCACTCTACATAACCCTCTTAAACATCTTCTCCAACTCATAAGTAGAATGATGCACAAGAATCGGTCTTCCGTGTGGGCATGTGTATGGGTTTGTTGTTGTACGAAGTTCTTCCAGTAAAGCAAATATTTGATCGTTCGTTAAATATTGATTTGCTTTAATGGATGCTTTACAGCTCATCATGATAGCTGCTTCTTCACGTAACTTCTTAATATCAACTTTTTTTAGTTTAACAACTTGCTCCATCATTTCATCGATAATTTCTGTTTCTTGTCCTTTCGGGAACCACGTTGGATGCGAGCGGACGATAAAGGATTGATGGCCGAATTGTTCTAAAAATAGCCCGACTTTTTTTAGTTCTTCTAACTGTTCTTCGACACGTAAAAATTCAGTAAGAGATAGATCAATACGGTACGGTACAAGTAACTCTTGTACTTCTTGCGCTACCCTTCCTACTTTATCACGGAAGTATTCATAATTAATACGTTCCTGCGCAGCATGCTGGTCAATCATATATAAGCCTTTATCATTTTGAGCGAAAATATATGTTCCATGCATTTGTCCAATTGGATAAAGCGGTGGTAAGTCATTCCCGTTCATTTCAATCTCTTTTATTTCCCGAACTTCTTCTTCTAATTCCTCTAGTTCAAAGTCCTCTTCATTACTGTCCCACGATTTCTCTTCTTGAATTGGTTCTTCGATTATCGGTTTAGTGGATGGTTGCCAACTTTGTTCTTCTCTCACGAGCGACTGTGGTGGTTGCCATTCTTGCTTCGGTGGTTGCCAAAGCTGCGCTGGCTGTTTCACAGTCTGCGGTTCTTCTTGTTTTGCATCCATGCCAGTCGGTAAAATGATGTCCGGCATAGATGGTTCTTTCGGCTTCGCATGCTCAAACTGGAACTGTTCTTGCACACTTTCGTCTTTTTCTTTTTTCTTCGTTGTTACACCTGCATCTGGAATAAGCTGTATTTTTTTAAATGCAGCTTGCAATGTTTCTTCGATCAGCTTTAGCAATTCTTGTTCTTTACTAAAACGAACTTCTAACTTCGCTGGATGTACGTTAACGTCAACTAGCATTGGATCCATTTCAATCGATAAGAAACCAATTGGATACCGGCCAACTGGCAGTAATGTATGGTATCCTTGCTGAATTGCTTTCATTAATACAAAGTTTCGAACGTAACGACCATTTACAATCGTTGACATATAATTACGAGATGCTCTCGTTACTTCTGGTAATGTTACATAGCCTTTAATTGTAAAGTCTAAAGATTCGGCTTCAATTGGAACAAGCTTCTTCGCAACTTGAATACTGTAAATCGATGCAAGTACTTGTCTTACATCACCGTTACCTGACGTATGAAGCAATTTCTTTTCATTATGAAACAGTTTTAACGATACCTCTGGATGTGACATTGCAATACGATACACGATATCTGTAATATTTCCGAGCTCTGTATGAATGGTTTTCATATATTTAAGACGCGCTGGTGTATTAAAGAATAAGTTTTGTACTGTAATATCTGTTCCTTTTCGGCTCGCAGTCTTCTCTTGCTTTATAATGTCTCCACCTTTAATAATAAGGTGTGTACCAGGCGCATCACCTGTGCTAGTAATTAATTCTAATTCACTAACTGAGGCAATACTTGGCAATGCCTCACCGCGGAAACCGAGTGTTCTTATGCGGAACAGATCGTTTTCATCTTTAATTTTACTCGTTGCATGGCGTTCAAAAGCGACGATACAGTCTTCTTCTGCAATACCATCACCGTTATCAATGATACGAATTTTCGATAACCCAGCTTCTTCTAAGTGGATTTCAATAGATGTACTATTCGCATCGATAGAATTTTCCACAAGTTCTTTTACGACTGAAGCAGGGCGCTCTACTACTTCCCCTGCCGCAATTAAGTTAGAGAGTTGGTCATCGAGTTTGCGAATTTTCCCCATCTACTTACTCATCCTTTCTTTAACTTTTTCTGTAAGCGATACAATTCGTTCATCGCTTCTAAAGGTGTCATATCAAGTAAATCGATTTTTTTAATTTGCGCCAGTACTGCTGTTTCTTTTTGATCTAGCAGAGGCTTTTCTTGTTTCTTCGAAGACTGTTCTCCTCCAAAGAAAGATAGTTGCGATTCTTCTTCAGTCTCTACTTTCGTTTCCTGTATTTCTGCTATTTCCTCTTTTACAACTACAGGTTCTGGAGCAGCTTCTTGTACTTTTACTTCTACTCGTTTTGGAATAATAATTTCTTCCTGTCCTTCTAGCTGTGCTAACACTTCTTTCGCACGAGCGATTAGGCTATCTGGAAGCTCCGCAAGTTGCGCAACGTGAATTCCGTAACTTTTATCAGCTGCTCCATCTTGAATTTTATGAAGGAATACTACTTTTCCATTCTCTTCAATTGCTGAAACGTGTACATTTTTCAGTTGATCTAAACTCTCTTCTAACACCGTCAATTCGTGATAATGCGTAGAGAATAACGTTTTTGCACCAATTTGGTCATGAATATGTTCAATAATCGCTTGTGCAAGTGCCATACCATCATACGTAGATGTACCGCGTCCAATTTCATCGAATAAAATTAAACTTCTTTCTGATGCGTTTGCAATTGCATTTTTCGCTTCTAACATTTCGACCATAAATGTACTTTGACCTGAAATTAAATCATCCGCTGCACCAATTCTCGTAAAGATTTGGTCAAATACAGGTAATACTGCTTCTGTTGCTGGTACGAAACAACCGATTTGCGACATAACCGTTACAAGTGCTAATTGTCTCATATACGTACTTTTACCAGACATGTTCGGACCTGTAATTAAAAAGACATCCATATTCTCTGGCATAATACAATCATTCGGTACATACAATTTCCCGTTCAATACTTTTTCAACAACAGGATGACGACCATCTTTAATAAAGATTTCGCGCTTCGTTGTCAGTACAGGTTTTACAAACTGTTCTTCTTCACTAACTGTCGCAAAACTTTGCAGTACGTCTAATTCACTAATTACTTTCGCTAAATGTTGTAATTTCGGAATAAATACTTTTACTTCTTCACGAAGTGCTGTAAATAAATCGTATTCTAGCTGTACAATTTTTTCTTCAGCTTCTAAGATTAACGTTTCTTTTTCTTTCAGTTCATCTGTAATGAAACGTTCAGCATTAGCAAGCGTCTGTTTACGCTCATAGCGACCTTCTGGAAGTGCTGCAAGATTCGCTTTCGTTACTTCAATGTAGTAACCGAAAATACGGTTGTATCCGATTTTTAATGATTTAATTCCGGTAATATCACGTTCTCTTTTTTCAAGCTCAGCAATCCACGTTTTCCCGTTTTTACTAACGTAACGATATTGATCAAGCTTGTCATTATAACCATCTTTAATAATATCTCCATCTTTAATCGAAAGCGGTGGGTTTTCTTGAATACTTCTTCCTAGTAATTCTGTTAAGCTTTCACATGGATCTGCACCTTGAATTAATCTCGATGCATAAGCGTTATCTAACAAACTAATTGCTTCTAAAATAGCTGGTACTTGCAGCAATGAACGTCTTAATTGTAATAAGTCTCTTGCATTTACGTTACCAAATGCAACTTTTCCTGCTAAGCGTTCTAAATCATATACTTCTTTTAACTTTTCTTTTAAATCTTCACGTAAGAAGTAATCATTTACAAACGTTTCAACCATTTCTAAACGCTCTTCAATTCTTTCTTTCTGTATAAGTGGACGTTCCATCCACTGTTTTAACATACGACCACCCATAGCTGTTTTCGTCTTATCCAATAACCATAATAGTGATCCTGTTTTCTCTTTCGTTCGAAGTGTTTCTGTCAGTTCTAAATTCCGCTTTGAATGTACATCAATTTTCATAAATTGATTCGTATAATAAATTTCTACTGGTTGCAAATGATCTAAAGAACGTTTTTGTGTTCTTATTACATAGTTAAATAAGCGTCCAACTGCTTTAATTAATTTTGCTTGTGAAACATTTTTCACAAGATGTTCTAATCCTTCCGGAATTGCCGTTGCATCTTCATACGAAATCGTCATTTTCAATGTTTCAGTTAACTTGTTTAGTTCATCTTTAGAAAATGAAGAATCAACAACAATTTCTTTCGAACCAGTTGCATACACTTCTAATAAAATATCTTCTACTGAACCAGTCAATAACGTTACTGTATTTTGTCCAGTCGTTAAGTCGTTACAAGCTAATGCATACGATCCATCTTCAAAATGTGTTAATGCGGCTAAGAAGTTATTTTCTTTCTCATCAATTGTACGCCCTTCCATCATCGTTCCTGGCGTAATTAATTGTACTACTTCACGACGTACTACACCTTTAGCTGTTTTCGGATCTTCTACTTGCTCACAAACAGCTACTTTATATCCTTTTTCAACAAGTTGTTCAATATAGTTTTTAGCCGCATGATACGGTACACCGCACATTGGTATACGTTCACTACTACCGCCATCTCGGCTCGTTAATGTAATTTCAAGTTCATGAGCTGCTTTTACAGCATCCTCAAAGAACATTTCATAAAAATCGCCTAAGCGAAAAAATAAAAAGGCATCTTGATAATCTGCCTTAACCTTTAAATATTGCTGTATCATAGGCGTATATTGAGTCATACTTTTCCTCCATAATTCTTACATGATAATCTATTTTCATATATGTCGCATTTCACGGACACTCTTATCTCCTATTTCAGGAGTCTTTCTTCATTATAACATATTTCATAAAGAATCATGTTCAGTCAGCGCCACTTATGTAAAGTAAAAAGCTAGGAAGAACTTCTCCCTAGCTTTCTATTACTCTTCTTCTGCATCAACGATAAAGTTCGGATCTAATTCTTCAAATTCATCATCAGCAATTTGGAAATCATCATCTGATTCTACGCAGCCTTCAGGATTTACACTTACACAAATTTTCGTTTCTCCAACTACTTCTGTTACAAATTCACGTTCTACAGTTACAACAATTTTATTACCATTTGGTGATACAAGTGCTTCTAAACAATTTGGCGGCTGAATAACACGAGCAATAATTTCTAAATCGTCACCAGAAAAGTTTTTATCACGATAACCAATACTTACTTCGTCCGTATAGTTCACACGTTCTGTTACAACTTCAGTCTTTGTATTTCCATCAAATGAATACCAAGTGTTCACATCATAGAAACCTTCAATTTCCACATGTTTTCCATTCTTTCTTGCTTCGTACGAGTGGTTAATTACCCAGCACCCTAAAATACTTGTTGGCTCATTATTCGATTCACATGTATGCGTTGACTTTGTATACTTACGTCCTTTTCCAACCACTGCTTTTGTAATAATCTCTCTAAATTCGGACATTCGTAACCCTCCTCAATCACTATTCACTTAATCATATGCGTGACAATAGCGGAATGTGTCATTCTTTTTTTGAGAAGAACTTACGTTTAATCCACAAAAAAAAAGAGATGTCAATATGACATCTCTTTAACAACCACAATTTCCTTTTTTACTTTCTACCGCTGCGCCAGTTTCACCCTTTAGTACATCGCCACCAGTTGAAATTAATATTTCATCTGTTACGTTGTTAGAAATTGTACTAGCAACTAACTGTAATAAGTCATTTACGTATGTTTGTGAAGATTTAAATTGTTGTACGACTGGAATACTGTCTAACTTATCTTGCAATGCATCAATTTCAGCTTCTACCTTTTTTAAAGCTTCCCATTTCCCGTAATGTTGCAAGTTTACTGCTTGTTTTTGCAGTGCTTTAATTTCATCGATTGCGCGCTTTACATTTTCATTTTTATGAATTTGCGCCTCTGCTTTCTTAAAAAAATCAACTTCTTCTGTTTCAGAAATCATTTTTGCTAATTCTTTCGCTTGTTCAACAATGTCATCTTTCGAATATACTTTCATCTATTATTTCACCTCAATCGGCTCTTCAACTAATTCCCCGTTAAGAGACCAAGTTTTTGCTTCCGTTATTTTCACTTTCACAAGCTGACCAATTAAAGATTTTGAAGCGACGAAGTTTACAAGTTTATTCGTACGAGTATAACCTGCAAGTACTTCCGGATTATTTTTACTTTCCCCATCAACTAACACTTCTACAATTTGACCTTTGTAACGACTATTCTTTTCAATTGCCAACGTATTTACTAGTGTATTTAAGCGCTGAAGACGTTCTTTCTTTACTTCCATCGGTACATTATCTTTCATTTTTGCAGCTGGTGTACCTTCGCGAGGAGAATAAATGAATGTAAAGGCAGTATCAAACCCTACTTCACGATATAACGACATCGTTTCTTCAAATTGCTCATCTGTTTCATTTGGAAAACCAACGATAATATCTGTTGTTAATACTACATCTGGAATTGCTTCTTTAATTTTTCTTACAAGTTCTAAATAATGCTCACGCGAATATTTACGTGCCATAATTTTCAGCGTATCTGTACTTCCAGATTGAACTGGTAAATGGATATGTTCTACTAGGTTGCCACCTTTTCCAAGCACTTCAATTAAGTGATCATCGAAATCACGTGGATGGCTCGTTGTAAAACGAATACGGGCAATATCAACTTTACGAAGTTCGTCCATTAAATCGCCAAGACCGTATTCTATATCTTCAAAGTCTTTACCATATGCATTTACGTTTTGTCCAAGTAAAGTAATTTCTTTATAACCATTTGCAGCTAAATGACGAATCTCTTGGATAATATCTTCTGGACGTCTACTTCGCTCTTTTCCGCGTGTATACGGTACAATACAATACGTACAGAATTTATCACAGCCATACATAATATTTACCCAAGCTTTAATATCACCACGACGTACTTTCGGAAGGTTTTCAATTACGTCACCTTCTTTTGACCATACTTCAACTACCGTCTCTTTCGAGAACATCGCATCTTTTAGAATGTACGGTAATCTATGAATGTTATGCGTTCCAAATACCATATCTACATGCTGATTTTTTTGCATAATTTTATTTACAACAGATTCCTCTTGAGACATACAACCACATACACCAATTAAAAGGTCTGGATTTCTTCGTTTGAGTGACTTTAAATGGCCTAGCTCACCAAACACCTTATTTTCAGCATTTTCACGAATTGCACAAGTGTTTAATAAAACTACATCTGCATCCTCAGTTGAAAAAGTTGGTTCATATCCAAGTGCTGTGAAAATACCTGCCATTACTTCCGTATCATGCTCATTCATTTGACAACCATATGTACGAATATAGAACTTTCTTCCTGTACCAAAATTGCGAAACTCTTCAGGTAAGCCAAAATCCCGTTCAATTTTAACTTCTTCTTTCCCACGCTTTTTCGCATCCTTTAAGGAAGGTGGTTGATATACACTTTCAAAGTATTTACTATAATCTTTCTCTTCTTTTTTCGTAGAGGACTTTGCTTGTTGACTTGCTAATCGTTGTTGCTCGTTCATCGGTAATCTCCTTTCACCCTTAACTATACACACTCTATAGTCCATTTTAATGCGCTTAGACTCACCTCAAAAATGGTTAGATAGCTTGAGAGATAACTTGTCCTTTGAAACTTGAGTAATCAATCTAATCATTCATAAGAATGAAGTCTTCCCCACGCAAATAGACATTCCCTTTTTATCATTTCTTGTTGTCCTACCCAAAAGCATATTGCTTTATCCCTATAAACATTACCATAGTATGACGTGTTTCGCCAATTTTAACAATAAAGAGGCCCTTTATTATCTTACATTTCATAAGCAATGAACTTGCCATTTTCATACAACGATTTATATATTATTTTATCATTCTGAATTTTCCAAGTAAATAAGGCTACCCTATATTTTTGTACATAAAAAAAGGTTGCCAAATCGGCAACCTCCTCTTCTTACATTACATAAATTCAGCAACAAGCTCATCAAACATTTTCTGATCCATATTTAAATCAGATTTCACTAAAGGCTCTTCACTATAACCTTTAACAAGTTCTTGATATGATGGTTGCTTAGTATTTTGATAAATTAAACCTGTTACTAAACCGTTATTTTCCATTAACGTTTGCATAGCCATCATACGATTAGATGGATCATATCCCTCTACCGTGCTTAGTTTCGTTAAGTTCTCTTTAAACCAATCGTAAGTATTTACTTTATTGTAAGTAACACATGGGCTAAATACGTTAATTAATGAAAATCCTTTATGGTTAATACCAGCTTCAATAATTTGTGTTAATTCTTTTAAATCACTCGAAAAGCTTTGCGCCACAAATGTCGCACCAGCTGTTAAAGCCATTTCCATTACATTTAGTGATGGTTCAATTGAACCTTGTGGTGTGCTTTTCGTTTTAAATCCAGCTTCACTACGTGGTGAAGTTTGCCCTTTTGTTAATCCGTAAATTTGGTTATCCATTACGATGTACGTAATGTCGATATTACGACGAATAGAATGGATTGTATGACCCATACCAATCGCAAATCCATCACCGTCACCACCTGAAGCGATAACTGTTAAATCACGATTTGCCATTTTCACACCTTGTGCAATTGGAAGGGCACGACCATGAATACTATGCACACCATATGAATTAATATAACCTGAAATACGGCCTGAACAGCCGATACCAGAAATAACAGCAAGTTCATCTGGATTTAGGCCAACGTTAGCTGCCGCACGTTGAATTGCAGCTTGCACTGAGAAGTCTCCGCAACCTGGGCACCAGTTTGGCTTTACACTGTTACGAAAGTCCTTAAATGTTGCCATTTAATACAACCCCTTTTTTGCATTCGTTGTAAATCTCTTTCGGCAAGAATGGGTTTCCATCATATTTTAAAAGACTAGAAATTTTCTCACCATTACCAAGATTCATTTTCATAATGTTAGCAAGCTGACCTGTTGCATTGTTTTCTACTACTACAACACGCTTCGCCTTTTTCACAAGTGGATCGATTTCAGCTGTTGGGAACGGGTGAATTAAACGCACATGAGCATGGTTTACTTTCATACCCTCTTGTTCTAAACGCGTCATTGCCCCTTCGATCGCACCACGAGTTGAGTTAAATCCAACAAGCAATACGTCTGCTTCTTCATGCTTAACATTTTTATAAACAGGGGTATTAAACTTCAAGTTCTCCATTTTACGGAAACGTTTGTCCATTTGATCTTTACGGTTTATTGCTGATTCCGATGGTTTTCCAGTTTCATCATGTTCTACACCTGTAACATGGTGAACACCATTTTTCATACCAGGTAAAACACGTGGTGAAACGCCGTCTTCTGTTACTTCATAACGCTTGAAGTATGCTTTATTTTCACGTTCTGGTAATTCTGCTTCTAAATCAAGCTTACCACGACGAATTTCCACTTTATCTAATTTAAGTGGTTCTACTGTTTGTTTTCCTAACGAAAGCTGTAAATCTGTTAAGAAAATAACAGGAACTTGATATTCTTCAGATAAGTTAAATGCTTCTACAATGTCATAGAAAGCTTCTTCAACTGTACTTGGCGCCATTACGATTTTGGGAATTTCACCATGCGTACCGTAAATCATCGCCATTAAGTCAGACTGTTCTTGTTTCGTTGGTAATCCTGTACTTGGGCCGCCACGTTGTGTATCAACAATTACTAATGGGGTTTCTGTAATACCTGCTAAACCGATTGCTTCCATCATTAATGAAAGACCAGGACCAGCAGATGCCGTTAATGTACGAACACCAGCATAGTTTGCACCGATTGCCATTGTACAAGCTGCGATTTCATCCTCAGTTTGGATTACTGTTCCGCCGACTTTCGGTAATTTTTTAATTAAGTATTCCATAATTTCTGATGCAGGTGTGATTGGGTATGCTGACATAAAACGAGCACCACCAGCTACCGCACCAAATGCAATTGCATCGTTTCCAATCATAAACATGCGTTTTTTACCATCAGCTTTTTCAAGCTGCATCATGTTTACTTTCTCACCTAGTAATTCTTTCATATATTGAGAGCCGCGTTTAATTGCGTCCATATTCTTTTGAACGACTTGCTCTCCTTTACGACCAAAGATTTCTTCAACAACATCTAAATAAGCTGTTTCATCTAATCCTAATACTGCACTTGATGCTCCAACAGCAACCATGTTTTTCATTAATGATGTGCCTAATTCTGAAGCAATATCTGTAAACGGTATCACATATAGATTTACATCTGTATTGTCAGGTATTGTTGGATTAAATTTCGCATCCGCAACTACAATTCCACCTGGACGTAGTTCGTGGAAATTAAAATCAATTGTTTCTTGGTCAAAAGCAATTAAAATATCTAAATCATCTGAGATCGCTCGTACTTCTGTTGTACTTACACGAATTTTATTATTTGTATGGCCGCCTTTTATACGTGATGAGAAGTGGCGGTAACCGTATAGGTAATATCCTAATCGGTTTAATGCAATACAGAAAATTTCTCCTGTACTTTCAATTCCTTCACCTTGTTGGCCTCCAACTTTCCATGAAAGTTGACTAATCATCTCCTACACCCCTTTTGGCTGCATTCATTGTAGTGTATTTTTTTACAGTAATAGTTTAGCATTTTTTATGCAAATAAACTACAACGGACGCAAATTATGCCTCTTCTGATTTCCCTGAATCTTTAGTATAAAGCTATTTTGTTTTTCATTCTAGTATTAGGTCTTAAAAAAAGCAATAAAATCAAATGAATTAATTTTGATTTTTCTGAATTTTAAATCGAAATTTAAAAACTCATATGTTCTACAAAATTATCATATAAAAATCGTTCTACAGTAGATGCAGCATAGTGTTTACAAAGCTCATTCATTACATTTTCATAATCTCGATACGCTGATACATTTACAACTGTTTCTAAAATCCCATCAAAATCAGAACCAAATCCTATATTGCGCTCTCCACCTAATGAACAAATATATTCGATATGTCTTACTATATCTGCTACATTCGCTTGTTTTTCTTTTGTTAGAAACTGCGGTACAAAATTGACACCAATCATGCCATTTCGCTTTATAAGAGCTTTAAGTTGTTCATCGTTTAAATTACGTGGGTGCTCGCAAAGTTTCATACAATTTGAGTGGGAAGCAATAGGATTTTTTGCAATCTCTATAACATCCCAAAAACTTCTTTCATTCAAATGAGACACATCAGTCCATACATGTAATGCATTCAGTTCTTGTACAACATGTTTACCAAAAGTCGTTAAACCCGCCCCACGTGTCTCTAGCGCACCATCAGCTAAGAGATTGGCATAATTCCATGTTAGTCCAAAAGAACGTACTCCTAGGCGATACAACAACCGTAATTTCATTGCATCTTTTCCAATTGCTTCGCATCCTTCAATTGTTAATATCGCTCCAATCTCGTCCTGTTTTAATATGTTAATATCATCTTTTGTCTGAATAAACTTCACACCTTGTAGGGATAAAATTTCATTATAAAAAATATCTACCATTTGTAATGCTACTTCAAATCGGTTTTCATATGCCACTGTTTCTGGTACATATATAGCAAAACATTGTATACTTCCTTTTCTTCTCTTTAACTGTTCAAATGTAATATGTAATTGTGAATCATCTTTAAAATTCCTTTTCCCTTGTGCATTCCATAACTGAAGAAGCACGTCACAATGAGCATCAAAAATTTTCATTTTCATTCCTCCATTATAAAAACAACCTGTTTGCATACTGCAAACAGGTTGTTTAAACTTAACGAGGTTCTACAATTAATTTTATTGCTGTACGCTCTTCGCCATCAATCATAATATCTGTAAACGCTGGGATACAAATCAGGTCCAAACCACTAGGCGCTACAAATCCTCTTGCGATTGCTACTGCCTTTACAGCTTGGTTCAATGCACCTGCACCAATAGCTTGAATTTCTGCTGTTCCGCGTTCGCGAATAACACCTGCAAGTGCACCAGCTACAGAATTAGGGACCGACGTTGCTTTAACTTTTAATATTTCCATTCCGCGTTTCCTCCTCGTTTCTTTAAAAAGTATTAGCAATTATTTCACTTTAACTTATATTCACGAGGAATGGCGCGTATTCCTGCTAAATTTTCGTAATTTTTCTAAAAAATTAAAATATAATAACTCATCTAAAATTTAACGAAAATTTACTCAAAAAATGGTTGATCGTCATTAATTAAAATACGTTCAATTTTCTTTGCTTTTCCTGTATTTGGATCCACATCAATTAACACTGCACTTAATTGCGTTCTACCATTTGTTACTTCAAATCGTACTGGTAAGTTTGTTAAAAACTTCTTCAATACTGCTTCTCTGTCCATACCTAATATTCCGTCATACGGCCCTGTCATCCCAACATCTGTAATGTATGCCGTTCCGCTTGGTAAAATACGGTTATCCGCTGTAGGGACATGCGTATGCGTACCTACTACTGCTGTAGCACGTCCATCTACATACCAACCTAGCGCTTGTTTTTCACTTGTAGTCTCCGCATGGAAATCAACAAATATAATATTCGTACGTTTTTTCGCAATATTAATTAATTCATCCACTTTACGGAATGGACAATCAATTGGAGGAAGGAAAGTACGTCCTTGTAAATTAATAACTGCAACTTCTGTTCCATTACAGTTCACAAAGATAAGTCCTTTTCCTGGAGTTCCTTCTGGGAAGTTAGCTGGTCTTGCAAGATATTTTGCATCATCGATGAATTCAAATACTTCACGATTATCCCAAGCGTGGTTTCCAAGTGTAACTGCCTGCGCCCCACACTCTAAAAAGTTTCGATATATTTTTTCTGTAATCCCACGGCCACCTGCTGCATTTTCTCCATTAATGATTGTTACTGTAGGTGTATATTTTTTCTTTAATGCCGGTACGTATTGTTGAATCATACCTCTACCAGGAGATCCTACTACATCCCCAACAAATAATATTCTCATAGGTCTTACCCTTTCTATGTACTGCATTTTTTATTGCTATAGCATCAAGTAAATTCCTTATAATATCTTTATTATAAGTTTGTTTCACTTTTATGCTATATAACTAACTGTCTTTATTTTATCCAATTCCAACACAAAAAAATAAAGTGGTGTTTCACCACTTTATTTTGCGTATTCCACTGCACGTGTTTCACGAATAACAGTTACTTTAATATGTCCTGGGTAATCCAGTTCATTTTCAATACGTTTTCGGATTTCACGAGCTAAACGATGAGCTTCTAAGTCATCGATTGTATCTGGTTTTACCAAAATACGAACTTCACGTCCTGCTTGAATTGCAAATGATTTTTCAACGCCTTCATAAGACTCTGAAATCTCTTCTAACTTTTCAAGACGACGAATATAGTTTTCAAGTGTTTCACTACGAGCTCCCGGTCTTGCAGCTGATAAAGCATCTGCTGCTGCAACTAAAACTGCAATGATAGAAGTTGGTTCTGTGTCACCATGGTGAGATGCGATACTGTTTATAACTACAGGATGCTCTTTGTATTTCGTTGCGAGTTCAACACCAATTTCAACGTGGCTACCTTCTACTTCATGGTCAATCGCTTTTCCGATATCATGTAATAGACCAGCACGTCTTGCTAGTTTTTCATCCTCGCCAAGCTCTGCTGCCATAAGTCCAGTTAAATATGCAACTTCCATAGAGTGTTTTAAGACGTTTTGACCATAACTTGTACGGTATTTTAAACGACCTAAAATTTTAATTAAATCTGGGTGTAATCCGTGAACACCCACTTCAAACGTTGTTTGCTCTCCGACTTCGCGAATATACTCGTCCACTTCACGTCTTGATTTTTCGACCATTTCTTCAATACGCGCTGGGTGAATACGTCCGTCCTGTACTAATTTATCAAGAGCGATACGAGCTGTTTCACGACGAATTGGGTCGAATCCAGAAAGGATTACCGCCTCTGGTGTATCATCGATAATTAAGTCAATACCCGTTAACGTTTCTAACGTACGAATATTACGACCTTCACGCCCGATAATACGTCCCTTCATTTCGTCATTTGGAAGATTTACAACCGAAACGGTTGTTTCAGCAACATGATCAGCTGCACATCTTTGCATTGCAAGAGATAAAATCTCTTTTGCTTTCTTATCCGCTTCTTCTTTCGCGCGAACTTCACTTTCTTTTACCATAACAGCGATTTCATGAGAAACTTCACTTTCTACTTTACCAAGAATAATTGCTTTCGCTTGTTCGCGTGTCAGATTGGAAATGCGCTCTAATTCTGTTTGTTGCTTTTGAACTAACTTTCCCACTTTGCTTTCCAACTCTTCAATCTGTTGTTGTCTCGCTACAAGAGATTCCTCTTTCTTCTCTAACTGTTGCTCACGTTTATCGAGCGTTTCGTCTTTACGATCAAGGTTCTCTTCTTTTTGCATTAAACGATTTTCTTGTTTTTGTAATTCGCTTCTACGGTCACGAATTTCTAATTCAGCTTCTGTACGAAGTGTATGAATTTCATCCTTTGCTTCTAAAAGCGCTTCTTTCTTAAGTGCTTCAGCATCACGATTCGCTTCGTCTAAAATACGTCTCGCTTCATTAGCCGCACCATTAATCTTCGCTTCAGCAATAGACTTTCGAACAAAAAAGCCAACAACTGCACCGACTGTTGCAAGCAAAATGGAGATGAGTATCCAAACTGTACTCGTCATGATTTCACCTCCCCTTGCTATGAATGAAAAAAGACTGTCGGCATGTACATTGAATTACAACATACAGCAAAGACCGTTGTCCCGCTTTTTTAAGGGACTTTCTTCATTTCACAATTAAAATGTCATATTATTATTTCGGTAAGATTTAAACCTTACTCCGAATATTACTTCTCTTCTTGAGAAGAGTATATTGTATATAAGAAAAAATATACATTCTCATTGTATCTATCGTAATTTTCATTGTCAAGCGTTGTCTACTTTTACTTTCTTTACCTTCAGCCTTGAATGTGACCTAAATTTAAAAAGTAAGGAGCCTACTATACTGGAAAACCTTAGTAATTCCCATTTCTTTTCCTTAAAATATTAAAATATCCCTCTTTACACAACCCATTTGAAGTAAAAAAATATTTTTATCTATAGTATTATGCTCCTTAATAGTAGATAAAAAAATAAAAGACCCGAGGCCGTGTCTTTTATTTTTTTAATCAAGAAGAGTTGAATCTTCTGCGCCCTCAGCACCAGAATCTTCACTAATTCCGTGATGCTCACGAATAAAGAAGGCAATTTCTTCTCTTAAATCTGTATTTTCTTTTAAGAACTGCTTCGAATTTTCACGACCTTGTCCTAGGCGTTCTTCATTATAAGAATACCAAGCACCGCTCTTTTGAACAATATCAAGCTCAGAAGCCATATCCAAGATTTCACCTTCTCTTGAAATACCTTCTCCGTACATAATATCAACTTCCGCAACACGGAATGGTGGTGCTACTTTATTTTTTACTACTTTTACTTTTGTTTTATTACCAACGATGTCGTTACCTTGCTTTAATTGCTCCGCACGACGCACTTCAAGACGGACAGTTGAATAGAATTTCAACGCACGACCACCTGGAGTTGTTTCTGGCACTATCTATAGATTTTCCATCTCTATAGTCCGGACTATCTCTTCATCTCTTTACAGAGAGCCTTGCACTTCCAGCAGTAGCCTATCATCTGCCGTACCCTACTCAGTTAACTAAAAGTCCTTTTCGGTAGTCTCTACACCTTCCCCATATCACTATGGAGCTTGGCACGGTATTACCCTAAATAATGGTGGGCTTCACCGTTAGCAACTATATGGATAGTTACACCCTTAGGCAATAAGGTTCACAAGGTTTTTTAACATGCTATCACTAGCAAGGGAAACCCATGGTAAACTCCTTAATCTTTTCGATTAAGCAACTTGTAGTTGATTTCCGAACATAACCCCAACTTTTTCACGAATTTGGTTAATAAAGATTGCAATTGTTTTTGATTTGTTGATTGCTCCTGAAAGCTTACGAAGTGCTTGTGACATTAAACGTGCTTGTAAACCTACGTGTGAGTCACCCATGTCGCCTTCAATCTCTGCTTTCGGTACAAGAGCTGCTACAGAGTCAATTACGATAATGTCAACCGCACCACTTCGTACAAGTGCTTCCGCGATTTCTAATCCTTGTTCCCCTGTATCAGGCTGTGATAATAGTAATTCATCTATGTTAACGCCTAATTTTTGTGCATATACAGGATCCATTGCGTGCTCCGCATCGATGAATGCTGCTTGTCCACCTTGACGTTGTACTTCTGCAATTGCATGTAATGAAACTGTCGTTTTACCTGAACTTTCAGGTCCGTAAATTTCGATAATACGGCCACGTGGATATCCGCCTACTCCTAGTGCCACATCAAGTGCTAAAGAACCACTAGAAACCGTAGAAACTCTACGCTCTGCTTGTTCTCCTAATTTCATAATTGAACCTTTACCGAATTGCTTCTCTATTTGTTTTAACGCCATATCTAACGCCGCTTGACGATCACTCATTCAAAATTCCTCCTTAACTGAATTGCTAATCTTATTATACCTATTTTCAATTCAATTTGCCAACAAAAATCGAACATTTATTCGATTTTTTTATTTTCTATCAAATAATATCTAAATTTAACCGTAAAAAAAAAACTAGAAGAAACTTATATCTCTTCTAGCTTTTTATATAAATGATAAAATCCATATTTTGCTGTTCGTTCTCTAATTTGTTGACGACTTCCGCTTAAATTAAGAGGAAAGACTACAGTTGGTTCATCCTTAATCGAAAGCCCAACAAATACTGTTCCTGGTTCTTTCTGTTCTGAAGCATCTGGCCCTGCTACCCCAGTGAAACTAATTCCGATATCCGCTTTTAGTACATCCTTAACATTTTCAGCAAGATAACGAGCACATTCTTTACTAACTGCACCATCAGTATGCAATACTTCTTCAGGCACACGTAAAACATGTTGCTTCACATCATTATGATAACAAATGACACCGCCTTTAAATACAGAAGAAACACCAGCGTTTTCAGTTACTTGATTTCCAAAAAGACCACCTGTTAAACTTTCTGCACACGCTAAAGTTAACCCTTTTCTCTTCAATAACTCGATTGCCTTATAATGCAAAAATTCTTGGTCATATCCGTAGAAAAATTCTCCTACTCTTTCTAAAATCAAATCTTCCACATGTTGAATTAGTTTCTCCGCTTCCCTAACATTTTCATGCTTAGCGGTTAAACGTAATGTCACTTCTCCATCATTTGCTAATGGGGCAATTGTTGGGTTTGTTTGTCCATCAATTAAATCTTGCACTTTCACCTCCAATTGGGACTCCCCAATACCAAAGAAACGAAGCACACGAGAATAAATGTTTTCTCCTGTTGTAAAATTACGTAAAAAAGGCTCTACATAACTTACATACATTGGTTTCATTTCTTTTGGCGGCCCTGGTAATAAAATATAAACTTTTCCGTTCTTATTTACCCCCATACCTGGCGCCATACCGTGGTTATTTGCAAATACTGTTGCTCCATTTAAAACGAGCGCTTGCTTTTTATTATTCTCCGTAAATTCACGGCCTGTACGCTTAAAGTAATTACTTATTAAGGCTAATGCCTTTTCATCATACACAAGCTCTTCATCTAAACTAGCAGCTATCGTTTCTTTCGTTAAATCATCTTTTGTCGGTCCTAATCCACCTGTAAAAATAAGTATATCAGCACGTTCTTCCGCAGCTGCAATCGCCTTTTGCAGTCGCTTATTATTATCACCAACAACAGTATGATAGTACACGTTAATTCCGATTGAAGCTAACTTTTCAGATAAAAACTGGGCGTTTGTATTTGCAATTTGTCCAAGTAATAATTCAGTTCCAACCGCAATAATCTCAGCATTCATCCCAATTCCCCCATAAACTTCTATTTTGAGTTTACAAAAGCAGCTCTATTTTTCCAGAAATAATCCCATCCTGAAATAACAGTAAAGATTAATGCAATCCATATGAAGATATCCGCAACTGGAATATGGATTAAATTTAAAGGTACATCGTGTAATAAATATGCTGCAATCGCAATAATTTGTGTCCATGTCTTAATTTTTCCTAGCTGATTTGCTGCAACTACTTCCCCTGTTCCAGCAAGTACAAGACGTAAACCTGTTACAGCAAACTCACGACTGATAATTACAATAACAATCCAAGCCGGTACATATTGCATCTCTACCAATGTAATAAGTGCTGCCGAAACAAGCAATTTATCAGCTAACGGGTCAAGAAACTTCCCTAAATTCGTTACAAGATTATACTTTCTTGCGTAATGTCCATCAATCCAATCTGTAGCTGAAGCAATGATAAAGATAAGTGCCCCCACTAAATGTTGAATTGGCAAATCAACATCACCAATTTTGTATGAACCCCAATCAAAGGGCGCTAACATAATTACCATAAAAATTGGAATTAAGAAGATTCTAGATATTGTAATTTTATTTGGTAAATTCACAGCTATTCCTCCATCATATCAAAAACATTTGTTCATCGAAAAAAAGTCATCGAAGCGATGACTGTTATTGTGCTGGTTGCTCTATCCCTTGGTTTTTAATCACCAATCTTTGGTGATATTCTTTTTGTGGATCTAGCGGGAAAGCAAGCACTTGGCCATTCAGTTTAATTTCAACATTCGGTGCACTTCCAATATTAAGTCGTACTTCTTTTAATGTTGATACATCGCGTTTCTCTGTTTGACCGCTTTGTACTGTAGTGTTTAGAATTTCGTTACCCGCATCATCCTTAACATCTACATAACTTGTACCCTTAGCTGAAATTTCCAGTTCTAATGTTTTATTATTATGAATTTCCAAAGTAGATACCTTTCCAGTTGTTCCAACTACTTTCACTTCTTGCTGTCCAATTGGTTGTGCTGGTTGCTCCTCTTTCTTTGGTTCTTCTTTCTTTGG
Source organism: Bacillus cereus group sp. BfR-BA-01349 (assembly GCF_022663795.1). Taxonomy (NCBI): domain Bacteria; kingdom Bacillati; phylum Bacillota; class Bacilli; order Caryophanales; family Bacillaceae; genus Bacillus; species Bacillus cereus group sp. BfR-BA-01349. The sequence goes on along the minus strand of NZ_JAKUGE010000018.1, from coordinate 5,437 downwards.
TTCCTCTTTTTTTGGCTCTTCCGCTTTCACTTCATCTTTCTTCGTATCTAACGGAGAATCTTTCGCTTTTTGAACTTCAATTTTCTCACTTTGAGCGCTTGGGACTTTTTCATCATCTTTTCCAGTTAACGCTTGAAACACAAACCAGATTACCACTCCAACTGCGATAACTAACAGCGCAACTAAGATTTTCGGCATGTGATCTGCAATTGGCCATGATGAAGATTTTTGCATTGTTTCTTGTGTTTTTTGTCCCGTTGATACTTGTGGAACTTCACGCTTTTCAGATTGTGGTATCGTACTCTGATGTTCTACAAGCAGTTCCTCTCCATTTAATCCAACCGCATCTGCGTATTGTTTAATGAATGCACGCGCATAAAAAGCTCCTGGCAATACATCATAATTGCCTTCTTCAATTGCCACTAAATGGCGTTTTTGAATTTTTGTAATCTCATGCAGCTGATCAATAGACAAGCCTTTCGCTTCTCTTGCTTCTTTCAGCTTTTGTCCCAATTCCGTCACTACTAACACCTCAATATTTCTTTAAAAGTCAAACATAGAGAAATTATTTTGCGTACCTTGCTCAATTTCATCTACTAAATTATATTGAATTTCTTCATCATAATCGTTACGCAACTCGATAATATAATCAAAATCATCCAATGTGTATTCTGACTGACTCACAAATACATCAGGATGTTCCACAACTTTCGTTGCAGGCAATCTCATAATTTCACGAACGAGCTGCCAATGTCTTTCGTTAGCACGCTTCGTTGACACAATTCCATCTAGGATGAAAATATTGTCATCGCTATACTCATCTTCAATTAATTGACTGCGAACAGTTTGCTTAATAAGAGTAGATGATACAAATAACCACCTTTTATTTGCACAAACACTTGCAGCAACAATGGATTCTGTTTTTCCGACACGAGGCATTCCGCGTATCCCAATTAGTTTATGGCCTTCTTTTTTCATGATTTCTGCCATAAAGTCTACAAGTAAGCCTAATTCATCACGCACAAATCGAAATGTTTTCTTATCATCTGCATCTCGTTGTATATACCTACCATGCCTAACCGCTAGCTTATCTCTTAGCTTGGGCGGACGATATTTCGTTACCGTTATGTTATCCATCGTATTTAAAATTGATTCAAGTCTAGAGATTTGCTCTTGATTATCACACATGAGGAGTAACCCACGTCGTGCATTATCTACACCATTAATTGTGACAATATTAATGCCGAGCATACCGATTAACGAAGAAACGTCACCAAGCAAGCCAGGTCGGTTTTTATGTATTTCATATTCAAAATACCATTCAATCATCCAAGATCACTCCCCTTGCTTACTTTACACCTACGTACTATATTATATGATTTCACCCTAATAGGGAAGCTAAATGTATAATCTATCCTGTGTAATTATTATACAAAAAAAGTAGAGAGGAGAATCTCCTCTCTACTTTTACTTATGTTGTACGAACTTAACCATTAAATTTGCAATTGTATGTTGCTCCTGTTCATCAGCAACTTTCCAAAGCTCAGCTAATAATTTCTCTTGGTCATTGCGTCCTTCTACTTCATTAGCAAGATAGTCGCCAACACGAAATGCCATATCTGATACCGCACCGCCATCTAAACCTTTGTCTTGCGCTTGCTCTAAACGTTCTCCTAAAAAGCTCTTCCACTGATCAAAATTATCTAATACTGACATAATTAAGCACCTCACTATTGAGTAATAAAATCATCCTTAATTTGTGCAACTATTCATTTTTTATGTAAGAATTTTTTAGCAGTGCCAACCGCCATTCACTCCGATAATTTGTCCAGTTATGTAAGACGCTCCTGGTGATACGAGAAATGAAACTGTTTTCGCTACTTCTTCTGGTAATCCTATTCTACCTAATGGTATATCTTCAGCAATTCCCATTTTATCTTCTTCAGAAAAAACACTTAACATTTCCGTTTCAATTGCTCCTGGTGCTACTGCATTCACACGTAATCCACTTAAAGAAACTTCTTTCGCTAAAGCTTTCACATATGAATTTTGCGCCCCTTTTACCATTGAATAAAGTACTTCACAAGAAGCCCCTATTTGTCCCCATATAGATGAAACAATTACAATATTACCACTTCTTCTCCCGATCATAGGCGGAAGTGCCATAGAAAGTAATTTATATACGTTCTTCACTTGAAGTTCTACCATATAATCCAATTCATCGTTTGTTACATCTGTTACTAATCCAAAAATACTCTTCCCCGCTGCGTATACAATAACATCAATAGGATGTTCAATTTGTCCCCACAATCGTTCTGCTCCATCACTAGAAGCTAAATTAGCTTGAACAGGGATAACTTCTCCCCATGCCTTCTGCAATTCCAATACCTTTTCTTCACTGTTATTGTAATGAACATAAACTGTATATCCATCTTGAATTAATTGTTTCGAAATAGCAGAGCCAATCCCTCCGCTCCCTCCAGTTACTAACGCATACTTTTTCATAAATTCCCTCTCTTATCTCTACAACTTCAATTTTCACACAACTAAATAATACCCTCATCTTACAATTTTTCAATGATAAGATGAGGGTATCTTTAAAATTTTATTTTTTCGGTAACACCTGACAAACACTCATTTTTTCTTCTGATAACAATAATCCCGCTACTTCTTGTAAGTCTTGAACGGTTAGTCCTTCTAATACAGTCAATGCATCAAATAGGCTAGATTCATTAAACGCGTATCGTGTAAATTGATTTGCAATATATTCTGGTGAATTTAAAGAGCGTAAAAAACCACCAATTTTCTTTTTCTTCACTCGTTCTAATGCCGCCGCATCTAATTGATCATAATCTGTTTTTAATAAAATATCTTTTAAACGATCTGCCAATTCATCAGGTTGTTTCGTATCACCACCAACCATTGCAAAACCGAAGTTATTTTCTTCTGTATAGTCATACGAGAATGAATCATCAATAAGTCCTTCATTATATAAAGCTTCGTAATGAACCGAACTTTTTCCAAATAAATAATCTAAAAGTAACGTAAGCGCAATTTCTTGTTTTAAAAGCGCTTGCCCCTTTTCTTTTAAATTAGTCGCTTTAATACCAACTAAACATTTCGGCGTTTGCACAGGCATTGAAATAATTTTTTTCTTTTCATTTACCTCATTTGGTTCTTCTTCAAATGAACGCACAATTTCTGGCTCGTTTTTATAATCTTTTTTCGCTTGATTTTCACGTACTAAATCCATTGTTTTCTCTGGATCAATTGCACCCACAACAAATAATAACATATTGCTCGGATGATAAAATGTTTCATAACATTCATATAATAAATCTTTCGTAATTTTACTAATAGATTCGATTGTCCCCGCAATATCAATTTTAATTGGGTGTTTTACAAATAAGCTATCAATTAACCCAAAGTACAAACGCCAATCTGGGTTATCTTGATACATTTGAATTTCTTGCCCAATAATCCCCTTCTCTTTTTCAACCGTTTTTTCAGAGAAATAGGGCTCTTGTACGAAGTTTAGCAATGTATTTAAATTTTGTTCTACGTTTGAAGTACCTGAAAAAAGGTAAGCTGTTCGTGTGAAGGATGTAAAAGCATTTGCCGATGCTCCTTGTTTACTAAACAATTGGAAAGCATCGTGATCTTCTTTTTCAAATAATTTATGCTCAAGAAAATGTGCAATCCCATCTGGCACACGAATCATTTCTTCTTTCCCTAATGGTACAAATGTATTATCTACAGAACCATATTTCGTCGTAAACGTCGCAAATGTTTTATTAAATCCTTGTTTCGGTAAAACATATACATCTAATCCGTTAGGAAGTTTTTCATAATAGAGTGTTTCTTTTAATTGCTCATAAACAATTTTCTCCATTTACTCTCCCTCCGTTCCTTGTAAAAAGTAAATTGTATCTAGTTCAATATTTTTAGCAACTTTTACAATTTCTTCTTTTGTCACACTTTCTATACCTGTAAGCCATTCTTCAACTGGACGTGTACGATCTGAAATAATACCATGATATAGCATTTCTACAAAGCCACGTGGTGTATCAATTGCCTCTAATATTTGATTTTGGATGACACTTTTTGTTTGATGTATTTCTTCTTCAGAAAACTCTCCGTTTTGCATCGCAAGCATTTGTTCTTTAATAATCTCAACTGCTTTTTCATAATTTTTCGCTTCAATTCCTGACATAACAAATAATAAACCTTTATGACTTTCAAAGCGCGATGCTGCATAGTACGCTAAACTATTTTTTTCACGCACATTTACGAATAACTTCGAATGAGAAAAGCCACCAAACAATCCATTGAACAATTGCAATGCAAAATAATCTTCATCTTTATATGTGACAAATGTACGATAACCGATGTGTAATTTACTTTGTTTTAATTCTTGTTTTTCAACAACTTCTTTTTCTTCATTATTTCGTCTATGAAGGAGTACATTTCTTTCTCTCACTGGACGAGCTGAAATAGAAAAATACTTACTTACAAGATCAACGGCGTTTTCTGAAATATCACCAATAATATATAGATCCATTTCATCTTCCGCTAACACCTTTTGATAATATTGATACAGACTTTCATTTGTAATAGACATAACACTCTCTTTTTTTCCATTTGCACTTAAACGATACGGTTCTACTTTGCACATTTCTTCAATTAAACGCTCGTTTGCATAACGCATTTTATCGTCATAAGTAGCTTCAATTCTCTGTAACAGTGCTCTTTTTTCACTTTCTACGATAGAAGATAGGAAACCGTTGCCCTCCGTTGCTGGATGTAACACAATATCTGACAACATAGAAAGCGCTTTTTCAAATAACGGTGGTGCATCATGTAAGTAAAATTCATTTGCAATGTCTACATAAATGGAGATAATATGGTCTTCCCCTTTTTTACTTACATCTACCGCTAAAGAAGATCCGTATAATTCTTCTAAATATTGACGAAGACGAATTACAGAAGGTAATTTTTCTGTCGCACTTTGCAATACGTATGGCAATAGGGCACGCTCTGTCACCGTCTCCTCATTTAAAGGCGCTTTAAAACGAAATACAAAGGTATTCGTTTTATATTTATCAGTCGGAATAATATGTACGCGCAAACCATCTAACTCATGTAGTTGTTGTTCCATTAGTTTCATTTATAGCCCTCCTTTACGTATATAGGAATATTCCTCTTCAATATACAGTTTTTAGAAATAAAAAATCAACTTTTCTCCCTTATTATGCTTACATATGATTCTTTCTAAAAACTTTAATATGTAAGGAACATAGTAAAATTCCGTATTAAATATATTCTATGTAAAAAAGCCCACACTAATTGAACTGAACCCAAAAAATTAGACAAATATATTAAGCAGCTACTAAGGATTGAACTCTGTATTGCACAGGGGACAATCCTTTTAGTTTTG
>NZ_JAKUGE010000017.1:0-94958 GCF_022663795.1 Bacillus cereus group sp. BfR-BA-01349 | reverse complement strand
AAATAGTAAAGCCTAAAGAAGAAGCAAAAGTCAAAGAAGAAGCGAAAGTGCAAGAAATAGTAAAGCCTAAAGAAAAAGCAAAAGTCAAAGAAGAAGCGAAAGTGCAAGAAATAGTAAAGCCTAAAGAAGAAGCAAAAGTCAAAGAAGAGGCAAAAGTCAAAGAAGAAGCGAAAGTGCAAGAAATAGTAAAAGCTAAAGAAGAAGAAAAAGTACAAGAAATAGCAAAAGCTAAAGAAGAAGAGAAAGCAAGAGAAATAGCAAAAGCTAAAGAAGAAGAGAAAGCAAGAGAAATAGCAAAAGCTAAAGAAGAAGAGAAAGCAAGAGAAATAGCAAAGGCTAAAGAAGAAGAGAGAGCGAAAGAAGTATCTAAAAACAACATACAGTCTGCTAAACGTGAATTAACGGTAGTAGCGACAGCGTATACTGCTGATCCAAGTGAAAATGGTACATATGGTGGACGCGTTTTAACTGCGATGGGTCATGATTTAACGGCAAATCCGAATATGAGAATTATCGCAGTTGATCCGAAAGTAATCCCATTAGGATCTAAAGTATGGGTAGAAGGTTATGGAGAAGCTATCGCTGGTGATACTGGAAGTGCAATTAAAGGTAATCGTATTGATGTTTTAATGGGTTCAAAAAGTAAAGCTATGAATTGGGGAAGACAAACTGTTAAAGTGAAAATTTTATAATAACAATAATTATCCAAATAGAAGTCAGTTCTCTTTATTGAGGCTGGCTTTTATTTTTTTAGTAGAAGGATAATAGGATTTTTAAATGGCTTATTACTAAATCTGTAATTAAGTTACCAGCTTCATTACCAAAAACAACGGTAAAGCTTATAAATATGAAAAATGAAGATATACCTACAGATGAAGATAGTTACTGGGAAGCTTTTGACTTGTTCGGTTCTGAATATGTATGTAGATTATTAGGGGTACCGTTATATGATAATCTTCCAAAGGATTTGGCGTGTCCAACTTGTGCGAAAGAGATGAAATATGTTGCTACAATTACTCAAGATATTGAGGAACGTGGACTTATTTCAGTAGTTGATTTCCAGTTTGGGGAAATGAATATATACTATTATTTATGTATAGATTGTTTAATTATAAAAACTGAAATACAAAATAAAAAACAAGCCTAACATATTATGTTAGGCTTGTTTTTTAATCGCAACATCATTAAGAATTGCATCAAATATATCTTTTTGCGTAAAGTTATCTGTAAAAATAGTTTCTCTGGCAACCTTAATAGTATCGTGCGGATTATACCATTTTTGTAGGGAATCTTCACTAAATTCGTGTCGTTTGTCCCTTGTGTTATGTCGTCTAATAGTTTCCTCTAATGATAAATCAAAGTAATATGTAAATGCATTTTCATCAAAATAACGAATTAATTCTTTTAACATCTCACTATACCTATGACTGTTCAATATACCTTCTAAAATAACAAATTCACATTTTCCTTTTCCGTACTTCGTAATTTCAAATAGTAAATCATGTGATAAATTACCCATTGTGTCGTGTACTCTAAGCATATCTCTACGTACAACATCCTGTGATACTAAAAGTGTCCCTTGTCCGAAATGTTCTTGTAGTTGTTTTGCAATCGTTGTTTTACCACTTGCGGAGTTTCCTCTAAGAATGATTAAAGTGGATGTAAATATAGGATTAGACATAATGTATTCCCCCCAACAGTATTAATTATATAGAAAATTTTAACAAATGAAGTGAGGAAAGTGTATAATCAATATGATGGATATTTAAGGAGGGGGTAAGATGGGGGATATATTAAAAAATGCACAACCTATATGGAAACGGACATGGTTTCGTTATCTAGGGGCATTTTTTATTGTTCAGTTACTGTTTATTTTGTGTGAAATCACTGGGTGGGCACCAAACTTTAGGCCAGGCGGAGAGTTTTTTAATAGAATATTAAATTCTCAATTTTTCACTGAATGGTTCACACTCTATACAATCCCGCAATTTAACGTATTTACAGCATTTTTTGCGATTACATTACTACCATATGCATTAGTAGGTGCAATGAAAGATGTAACAGCAAGAAAAAATATAAAGGAATAATAGAAGTATAATATGCTTTTTCAAAAAGAAGGTTTATTGATTAGATACGTAATGGAAGATGATGCATCTATCATTTCTAAATGGTTAACGGACCCAGCAGTCCTGCGTTATTACGAAGGACGAGATAATCCGCAATCTGTAGAAAAGGTGCTTAATCATTTTATACATAGTCCAAACAGTAATGAAAAAAGATGTTTAATAGAATTTGATAACATTCCGATTGGTTACATACAAATGTACCCAGTGGATTCAGAGTGGAAAGCGTTATATGGCTATAAAGAATCACAAAATGTATGGGGTATGGACCAATTTATCGGTGAACCAGCCTATTGGGGAAAGGGAATTGGAACAAAACTCGTTCAGGTAGCAATTACATATATTATGAGTGAAATGGGAGCAGAAGCAATTGCAATGGATCCGAAAGTAAATAATGAACGAGCAATAAAGTGTTATGAAAAAAGTGGATTTAAAAAAGTAAAGATTTTAAAGGAACATGAGTTGCATGAGGGGAAATTAGAAGATTGTTGGATGATGGAATATAAACAATAATAATGGCTTATACAAACAAAGGGGATGTGTGAAATGAAAAAAGCATTAATCGTAATTGATGTGCAAGGGGGTATGTATACAGCTGGAATGCCAGTACATAATGGGGGAAAGTTTTTACAAACATTGCAAGAGCTTATTAAGGAATGTCGTTCAAATGGTATTCCAGTTATTTATATCCAACATAACGGTCCTAAAGATCACCCGTTAGAAAAAGGTACGGATGGATGGCGAATCCATGCGGCCATCGCTCCGCAAGAAGGAGATAATATAGTTGAAAAGACGACTCCAGATTCATTCCATAATACAAACTTAAGCGAAGTGTTACAAGAGAAAGGAATTGAACACGTTATTCTTTCGGGAATGCAAACAGAGTATTGTGTAGATACGACAACGCGCAGAGCATGTAGTGAAGGATATAAAGTAACGTTAGTGAGTGATGCACATAGTACATTTAATACAGAAGTGTTACGTGCTGAAGATATTGTGAAACATCATAACGCAGTATTGGGAGCGTTTGCGGATGTTGTTGAAGTAAAAGACTTAAAAGTGGCTGCCTCTAAATAAGAGGCAGTTTTTTATTAGAAAAAATAGCGTCAAATATTGTTAGTAAGTCGGTATTTTGAAATAATCACTTATATAATTTCACGTACCATAATGAAAAAATACAAAAAAGGAGCACCACATAATTAAAAAGGGCGCTCCTGTATTAAAACGTTACTTTTTTTTATCTTTATCCAATATATTTTGTTCTTCAGCAAACTCTGTACCATATGCAAAGCGACGATTAATACGAATGTTATCATTGTTGTGCCTTGTATGAGAGTTAGAGAAGCGATGAACGATTACTTCAGATAAAGTGAAGACGATGGCAGAAAGGATACTGCCCCATGCAATTTGCATATAGTTGTCTAATAAAATATTACCGAAAATCCATACGCTTAAATATGTTAATAAGAAATCCGACATAATGGCACCAGTATTGCCAATTCGATTTAAAATGATTTTATCAACGAACATGTAGGATACGATTGTAACAAAGAGACTGAATGAAATAATTTGAACAAACGTTGCAGGGAAAAATAAAGCAAGCCCAATGCTAAATGCGATAATGCACGATATAAACTTGATAAGCACTACTGTGAAATCATTCAAAATTTACACCTCCGATTTATACATAGTTTTTCAATAAATTCTGGAGTTCATACATTGTAACGGATTTATTTACATAAAACTTTTTCATGTTCGGAATTTAGTCTAAATATTATAAAAACAATGGAAAAATGTTATAGTAAAATGAGAGTGTATGACATTTTTAGGTAAGGGGGAATCCAGGATGTGGATTACTTCAGAAGTAGAAATTCCAGATGAGTTAATTGATCACCTTGAGCAAGGAAAGTTAGTGTTATTTGTTGGAGCGGGAGTTTCTATGAAAGGGAAATCAAACTTACCGAATTTTGATGATTTAGTTGATGAAATTGCAAAAACGTTATATGTCGAAAAACGTGAAATAACAGAACCACATGATTATTATCTTGGTAAAATTGCGAAAACAAAAGATGTACATCAAGTCGCAAGAGATCTTGTTCATATAGAGAAATCAAAACCGAATCCATTGCATTATGCAATTCCAAGGCTATTTCCTTTAGATACAGATATCCGCATTGTAACAACAAATTTTGATCAACATTTTACAACAGCAATTAAAGAAATAAATAGAGATATCAATGTTTATTACGCTCCAGCTTTACCGACTGGGAGAGCTTTTAAAGGTCTTGCTTACATACATGGTAATGTAGAACAGGAGAAAGAGGCTTTAATTTTAACAGATGGTGATTTTGGAAGGGCTTACTTAACAGAAGGGTGGGCGAGAAGATTTTTAGTTGATCTATTCTCAAATTACACCGTTTTATTCGTTGGATATAGTCATAATGACCCAGTAATGAAATATTTAGCAACTGGTTTACCACCAAGTACAAGACGATTTGCTTTTGTCGCACAAGGAGAAAATACGTACCATTGGGAACATTTAGGGATAAGACCAATTGTGTATCCGAATAAGGTGAATAATCATCAATCCCTCGTAAAAGCGGTAAAACGCTGGGCTGAATTAATGGGTGATAATTATATTACGAAAAGAATGCGTATTCGGGATATTGTAACGGTTCCCCCGTCAGTAGAACAGGAACAATTATCATACATAAAGCAATCGATTAAAAAAATTGAAACAGTACGTTACTTTGTAGAATTTGCTCATGATTATGAATGGGTCGAATGGTTAGAAGCAGAAGGTAAATTACAAAATTTGTTTATGCTTACGCCAAACTATAATGAAGTAGATGAATTACTTGCAGAATGGTTAGTGGAACAATTTCTTTTTAGTCATCAGAAAGAATTATTTCAATTAATTTATAAAAACTATTCTAAAATATCACCGTTATTATGGAGAACAATTTGTAACTACTTAAACGAAACGAAGAGTAAGATGGACCCGCTGTTGTTTGCAAGGTGGACACTCCTTTTATTAGAAACAGCTGAAAAAGATAGTAGCTCTATAGAAAAGATTTCTAAGTTACTGCAAAAATGTTCTTTTCCTGAACATAAAGAAATTGCCTTATTGTTACTAACTTTTATTTTAGACGGAAAACTGAAGTTGAAACGTGTAAGAAAATGGGGAAATGATACGCAAGAATCAATAGAACTCGAGGAATCGAGTCGCTTACCAGTATCTACATTTTCTCATGTGGAGCAAATTTGGAACGAAAAGATGAGGCCATATATCGCTTATTATGCTGTTCCAATTATGATGATTGGATTAGAAAAATTGAGAATGTTGTCGTTAAGACAAACGGCACTGAAAAAAAGAAATAAGGAAAATGTAGAGAAAGAGTTTCATCAAAATGATCTTGCATTTTTAATACGAATTGTAAAAGAGTGTCTAACTTATTTATGCGAAAACAATGAGAAAAAAGCGGATTATTATATTACAGAAATGATAGAAGCAAATAGTGTACTTCAAAAGCGAATTGCAATTGATGCGATGAATAAAAATATTTTTGTTCGTGTAGATGACAAAATGAAATGGTTGTTACATGAAGGACTTCTTTTAGATTTCACTTATAAACACGAAGTTTTTCAACTTTTAAAAAGGCATTATGCACATTGTTTAGAAAAAACAAAAGAAGAAGTCACTCGAACTGTAATAAAGCATCTTACAGAAGAGAGGGTATTTGATGCATGTCTCGTATTAGACTTATTATTCAAGTGTGATTCGAATAGCCCATCTGCGGCAAATGGGTATGAGTTAATGAAGCAAAAGCATCCTCATTTTCATTCTGATCGATACAGTGTACAAAAGAAAGAAGATACAGCAGAAAGCATTACTTGTAATGTAACTGCTGACGGATTATTGCAGCTGAAAGATGTTGAAATTATGAAGCAAGTTCAGCAATTTTCGCAAGATGGTGTTTTTGAACAACGCCATTTTTTAGAGATGTTATCAAAAGCGTGTAAATTAAACACAGAGTGGAGTATTTCATTTGCATACCAATTAGTAGGAGTGCAAGAAATAAGTAATGAAGTATGGTTTGTTTGTATTAGAGAATGGCGAAATAATCGAGGAATGACAAATGAGCAAATCCAAAAAATTATTCCGCTATTGCAGAAATTTGTTAGAAATACTGCTTTTCATTGGTTAATTAGTAGTTTTCTATATGAAATTAGTAATCGACTAGAAGAGTTAGAAGAGAATAGTATACGTGTTGTAAAACGATTTGCTTTTTCAGTGTTTCCTCAAGTTATGAAGAGTGATACAGACTTTAAGCTTGGGAAACAAGATTTTTATAATGAATCAATTCAGCATCCAGTTGGAAAAATGACGGCTGTATTATTAAAGTTGTTATCATATGATCATTTATACGATCGTAATGTATATGAATATTTATTTTTATTTGAAGAACAAGTAAGAGTTAATTCGGAACGAACAAACTTTATGTTTACTCGTTTAATAGCAGATATTACATTTCTATATCATATTGAAAAACAATGGTGCCGAAAATATTTGTTACCATACTTAGATTTAAAAAAACAAAATGAGATTACGGAATATGCATGGGCCGGCTTATGTTACACGCAAATAAATTTACCTTTATTTACAGAAATGAAGCGATTTATTAAGTATGCGATAGAACATTTGGAAGTATTACATCCGCATACGAGAGAAGCTTTCTTGAAGTGGCTTAGCTTTGTATTTATTAAATGTGTACTATATTGGGAGCAAAAAACAGATTGGTTATACCCGTTACTCATAATAGAAAATGAAGAAAATAAAATTAAGTTTATGCAGTTTTTATGCTATTACGTCAAAACATTAAGTGTAAAAGAACAACAAAAATTTTGGACAGCTTGGCTCAGTGTATTTTTGCGAGAACGACCAAAAATGGGTGAGATAACTGCAAGAGAATATGTGATGCTTTTACGTATTATTTTATACATGGATGAAATATTAGAAAAAGGAGTATGTATTATGTCTCGTGCATTTTCAAGTGTACATGGTAAATGTACAGGTGAGGAAATGAAGCAGTTATTGATTGAAATGCTTCATAAAAAAGAAAGTATGAAAGCGCATAAAGAAATGTTTGCAAATGTGTTTTTTATTTTACTACAAACATGTCACGAAGCCGTTTTATTTGAAAAAGAAATCATACAAATAAAAGAATTATTAGTTCAGTATGAAGTAGAGGAATATGTTTTACATTTACTGGAAAATGAAATAATTCGCATAGGAATTGTAATGGGTGATTTACAAAAAGAATTATAGGACGAAAGTGGAATTTAAAAAAATATATAAAAAGTTGTTGACAGTGTTTTGAAAAGCGTTCTATAATACGAATCATACTTATTCAATTTCAAAAACATTTGAATAAACAAAGTGCAATGAAGAGATCACAGTAGTGGTTAGTCTTACTGTAACAGAGAGCTGGTGGTTGGTGTGAACCAGTACAGGGATAATCATGAATTACAGTCTTGGAGCATCTTTTTCGTAATAAAGATAGTTTGTCTTTATGAGGAAAAAGCGGTCAATTGATCGTTAACAGTGAAGAGAGGTAGACGGAAAGTTAGTCTACAACTAGGGTGGTACCGCGATAAATATCGTCCCTACTGATTTATTCAGTAGGGACTTTTTGTATTTTAGGGGTTCAACTTGAAAATTAAATAGTCATGCATTGAAAGGAAAAGCAGTAGTTGTTGTTTCCCTGTAACAGAGAGCTGGTGGTTGGTGCAAACCAGTACATAAACAAGAGCGAATTACAGTCCTGGAGCATCTTTTTCGTAGTAAAGATAGTATTGTCTTTATGAAGGGAAAGACGGTCAGATGATCGTTAACAATGAAGAGAGGTAGACGAAAGAAGTCTACAACTAGGGTGGTACCGCGATAAATATCGTCCCTACTGATTGGATCAGTAGGGCTTTTTTGTACAAAAAAGTGGGTTTTTAACTAGTAGTTCATGTCTTTGTACGAATTATTAGTTTAAAATAAGAAGAGGTATCGATTCCACTATAAATTTGTATAATTAGTCAGTTCAGAAAATAGAGAATCTTTTATTCTCTTACTATACTTTTAAAACATTAGAGGAGGATTTCCAAATGGCAAATCATGAATTAGATCAATTACGTAAACAGGTAGATGAAATTAACTTACAACTATTACACCTTTTAAACAAACGTGGTGAAATTGTTCAAAAAATTGGAGAGCAAAAGCAAGTACAAGGCACGAAACGCTTTGATCCAGTACGTGAGCGTGAAGTACTTGATATGATTGCAGAGCATAACGAAGGACCATTCGAAACATCAACAGTTCAACATATTTTCAAAACGATTTTCAAAGCAAGCTTAGAGTTACAAGAAGATGATAACCGTAAAGCGTTACTAGTATCACGTAAAAAGAAACAAGAAAATACAATCGTTGATGTAAAAGGTGAATTGATTGGAAACGGAACACAAACGTTCATCATGGGACCTTGTGCAGTAGAAAGTTTAGAACAAGTTCGTCAAGTAGGGCAAGCGATGAAAGACCAAGGCTTAAAATTAATGCGCGGTGGTGCATTCAAACCGAGAACTTCTCCATATGATTTCCAAGGTTTAGGAGTAGAAGGACTTCAAATTTTACGTCAAGTAGCAGACGAGTTTGACTTAGCAATTATTAGTGAAATTTTAAATCCGAACGATGTTGAAATGGCATTAGACTACGTTGATGTAATTCAAGTTGGCGCACGTAACATGCAAAACTTCGATTTATTACGAGCTGTAGGTAAAGTTAACAAACCAGTATTATTAAAACGTGGATTAGCAGCAACAATTGATGAGTTCATTAACGCAGCGGAATACATCATTGCGCAAGGTAACGATCAAATTATTCTTTGTGAGCGCGGTATCCGCACATACGAAAGAGCAACACGTAACACATTAGACATTTCTGCAGTACCAATTTTAAAGAAAGAAACACATTTACCAGTTATCGTTGATGTAACACATTCAACTGGACGCAGAGATTTATTATTACCAACAGCGAAAGCGGCACTTGCAATTGGTGCAGATGCAGTAATGGCTGAAGTTCATCCAGATCCAGCAGTTGCATTATCAGATTCTGCACAACAAATGGACATTCCAGAATTCCATAGATTCATGGATGAGTTAAAAGGTTTCAAAAATAAATTATCTTAATTCCATATCATAATATGCGTTGAAGAGGAAACAGTAGTGCTTATCTCACTGTTAAAGAGAGCTGATGGTCGGTGTGAATCAGTACAAAGGTAAGCATGAATTACAGCCTTGGAGCATCTTTCCCGACAACTTTTGGAGGGTAAGACGGTCGAACGATCGTTAAAGAAGAAGAGAGGTAGACGAAAGAAGTCTACAACTAGGGTGGTACCGCGATAAATATCGTCCCTACTGAGCGCTCAGTAGGGACTTTTTTGTACAAAAAAATAGTAAAGGGGCAAGAGAAATGAGATACATTACAGCTGGAGAATCACATGGACCGCAGTTAACAGTTATTTTAGAAGGTGTACCAGCAGGTTTGACACTTACGGCGGAACATATTAATAAAGAATTATTAAGAAGACAAAAAGGTCATGGACGCGGAAGACGTATGCAAATTGAAACAGATACAGTTGAAATTGTAAGTGGTGTTCGTCACGGGATGACACTTGGATCACCGATTACGTTAATTGTAAAAAATGATGATTTCAAACATTGGACGAAAGTAATGGGTGCAGAGCCAATTTCGGAAAAAGAAAGTAAAGACATGAAACGTACAATTACAAAACCACGTCCCGGACATGCAGATTTAAATGGAGCAATTAAATATGGTCATCGTGATATAAGAAACGTATTAGAGCGGTCATCTGCAAGAGAAACGACAGTTCGTGTAGCTGCTGGTGCAGTTGCAAAACAAATTTTAAGCGAATTAGGCGTGGAAATTGCAGGACATGTTCTTGAAATTGGTGGAGTAAAAGCAAAACATATTTCAAACTTATCGATTGAAGAAATTCAAACAATTACTGAAAACTCACCAGTTCGATGTTTAGATAAAGAAGTAGAGCAAGAAATGATGAATGCGATTGACAACGCAAAAAGTAGTGGAGATTCAATCGGTGGTATTGTGGAAGTCATTGCAGAAGGTATGCCAATTGGAGTTGGTAGTTACGTTCATTACGATCGTAAATTAGATGCAAAACTTGCTGGTGCAATTATGAGTATAAATGCATTTAAAGGTGCTGAAATCGGCGTAGGTTTTGAAGCCGCACGACAACCGGGAAGCAAAGTGCATGATGAAATTCTGTGGGATGAAGAAAAAGGATACACGAGAAAAACGAATAATGCCGGCGGTTTAGAAGGCGGTATGACAACAGGTATGCCAATTATCGTAAGAGGCGTGATGAAGCCAATTCCTACTTTATACAAACCGTTAGCAAGCGTTGATATTGATACGAAAGAAGCATTCCAAGCGAGTATTGAAAGATCTGATAGTTGCGCAGTACCAGCAGCGGGTGTAGTAGCTGAATCTGTTGTGGCATGGGAACTTGCAGATGCACTAGTCGAACAATTCGGAAAAGATCGTATGGAATTATTAAAACAAAACATTATGCAACACAATAACTACGCAAAAGAATTTTAATAAAAAGGTGGGTTTAACGTGCAAGTAAAAGATCAACTATCATCATTACAACCATATAAACCAGGTAAATCACCAGAACAAATGAAAGAAGTGTACGGAGATCATTCGTTTGTGAAATTAGCATCGAATGAAAATCCATTCGGTTGTTCACCGAGAGTTTTAGAAGAGTTGCAAAATTCTTGGTTGGAACATGCTTTATATCCTGACGGAGGTGCTACAACGCTCCGTCAAACAATCGCAGATAAGTTGCATGTGCAAATGGAACAAGTACTTTGTGGTAGTGGTTTAGATGAAGTCATTCAAATCATAAGTCGTGCAGTACTCAAGGCAGGAGATAACATCGTGACAGCGGGTGCGACATTCCCGCAGTACCGTCATCATGCAATTATTGAAGGTTGTGAAGTGAAAGAAATTCCTTTAAATAACGGTGTATACGATTTAGACGAAATTTCATTAGCAGTAAATAATAATACGAAAATCGTATGGATTTGTAATCCGAACAATCCGACAGGCACATATGTGAATGATCGAAAATTGAATCAATTTATTGAAGGTATTAGTGAGAATACGTTAATTGTCATTGATGAAGCGTACTATGAATACGTAACAGCAAAAGATTTCCCTGAGACATTATCGCTTTTAGAAAAACATAAAAACATTCTTGTACTTAGAACGTTTTCTAAAGCGTACGGATTAGCTTCTTTCCGCGTTGGATATGCGATTGGACAGGAAGAGCTAATTGAGAAATTAAATGTCGTACGTTTACCATTTAACGTATCTTCATTAGCGCAAAAAGCAGCTACGATTGCTTTTGGTGATGACGAGTTTATTAAAGAAATAGTTCACGTGAATACAGAAGGATTACAGCAATACGAGAGTTTCTGTAAGGAAAACGAAATACCATTTTATTCGTCACAAACTAATTTCATCTTTTTACCGGTAGATAATGCTGGAGAGATTTATGAAGCTTGTGCACATGCAGGATTTATTATTCGTCCATTCCCAAATGGTGTCCGTATTACAGTTGGAACAAGGGAGCAAAATGAAGGAGTGATTTCAGTGTTAAAACAACACTTTGAAAATAAAAAAAATAAGTCTCGAGATGAGGCCAATGCGTAAAAAGGTAGTATTAATTGGAACAGGTTTAATAGGAGGCTCTCTCGCATTAGCAATTAAGAAAGAGCACGATGTAACAATAACAGGGTACGATATATTTAAAGAGCAAGTAGAGCGTGCAAAAGAATTACACGTAGTAGATGAAATAGCAGGTGATTTACAGCGTGCATGTGAAGAGGCACATTTAATTGTTTTTGCTTCTCCAGTTGAAGAAACGAAGAAGCTATTACACAAACTTGCGTCATTCCGTTTACGAGAAGATGTTATAGTGACTGATGTTGGTAGTACAAAAGGGTCTATTATGAACGAAGCGGAAGCTTTATTTTCAAAGGATGTTTCTTTCATTGGTGGACATCCGATGGCGGGTTCTCATAAAACGGGAGTTGAAAGTGCAAAGGCACATTTATTTGAAAATGCATTTTACATTTTAACACCGATGAATCACGTGCCAAATAAACAAGTGGAAGACCTTAAAGTATGGTTAAAAGGAACAGGGTCACATTTTCTTGTTTTAAATACGGAAGAACATGATTATGTAACAGGGATCGTTAGTCATTTTCCGCATCTTATCGCAGCAGGTTTAGTAAAGCAAGTTGAGAAACATGCAGGAGATAATCCGCTCATTCATCAACTAGCTGCTGGAGGTTTCAAAGACATTACACGTATCGCATCTAGTAGTCCAAAAATGTGGAGTGATATTGTAAAGCAAAATCGAGAGCATTTAATGGTATTATTAAAAGAGTGGATCTCTGAAATGGAAGATTTATATAAAACAGTTTCTACCGGAGATGCAGGCGAGATTCAAAACTATTTTGCAGATGCGAAAGAATACCGTGATTCTTTACCAGTAAGAAAGAGAGGGGCAATTCCTGCCTATCACGACTTATACGTCGATGTATTAGATAAGGTGGGGGCATTGGCTCATATTACGAGTATTTTAGCGCGCGAGGAAATTAGTATTACGAACTTGCAAATATTAGAAGCGCGTGAAGGACTGCTTGGGGTATTACGTATTAGCTTCCAAAGGGAAGAAGATCGTATGAAAGCAAAGCTAGCGCTTGGAGAAGAAGAATACCAAACTTATGAAACAATTTAAATGAGAAGGTGAAAAACGTGAAAGAAAGAACAATACAACCTGTTAATAACGGATTGAATGGCAATATTACAATCCCAGGTGATAAATCCATTTCACACCGTGCTGTTATGTTCGGTTCTATTGCAGAAGGGAAAACAACAATTAAAGGTTTCTTGCCCGGTGCAGACTGTTTAAGTACGATTTCATGTTTTAAAGAAATGGGAGTAGAAATTACGCAAAACGGTGATGAGGTTACTGTAGTTGGTAAAGGATTAGAAGGTTTACAAGAACCGAAAGCTGTATTAGATGTTGGTAATTCTGGTACAACAATCCGATTAATGTCAGGTATATTAGCTAACACACCATTTTTCTCTTGCGTACAAGGTGATGAATCTATCGCAAAAAGACCGATGAAGCGTGTAACAAACCCATTAAAACAAATGGGCGCAAACATAGACGGCCGAGAAGAAGGAACATTTACACCGTTAACAATACGTGGCGGAGATTTAAAAGCAATTGAATATATTTCTCCTGTTGCAAGTGCACAAGTAAAGTCGGCTATTTTACTTGCAGGTCTTCGTGCAGAAGGTGTAACAGCTGTTACAGAACCACATATTTCACGCGACCATACGGAAAGAATGCTCGAAGCATTTGGTGTTAAAGTAACTCGCGAAGGGAAAACAGTGAAGTTGTCAGGTGGACAAAAATTAACAGCAACAGACATTCAAGTGCCAGGTGACGTATCATCAGCAGCATTTTTCTTAGTAGCAGGTGCAATCATCCCAAATAGTAAACTAGTATTACAAAATGTAGGGATGAATCCAACCCGTACAGGTATTATTGATGTTTTAGAAAAAATGGGTGCTACGTTCACTGTAGATCTAATTAACGAAGGGGCATCAGAACCAGCTGCAAATATTACAATCGAAACATCTTCATTAAAAGGAATTGAAATTGGCGGAGATATTATCCCTAGATTAATCGATGAGATTCCTGTAATCGCATTAGCGGCAACGCAAGCAGAAGGAATTACAGTAATTAAAGATGCACATGAATTGAAAGTAAAAGAAACAAACCGTATTGATACAGTCGTTGCTGAGTTAACGAAACTAGGAGCTCGCATAGAAGCAACTGATGACGGTATGATCATTTACGGAAAATCAGCTCTAAAAGGCAATACAGTAAATAGTTATGGTGATCACCGTATCGGAATGATGCTTGCAATTGCTGGTTGCCTGGCAGAAGGAAAAACAATTATTGAAGATGCAGAAGCAGTAGGTGTATCATATCCTACATTCTTTGACGAACTTCAAAAATTAGCTAAATAAAAAGGATGGAAAGCAGATACGTGATGTATCTGCTTTTTTTGTTGAAACGTCCTTGTAGTTTCACTTACCGAATTATAATAGTGAGAATTATGATATAATTCAAACAGGGAATGGAGGAGAATTATATGAATGTCATACAATTAAAAGAAGATAAGTTCAGAGAAGCATTACGTTTATCAGAATACGCTTTTCAATATACAGTAGATGAGGAACGATTACAGCAGCAACTTACAAAAATGAAGGAAAGTCATGAAATATACGGCATTATGGAAGGGGAAGACTTAGCTGCAAAACTACACCTCATCCCGTTTCATATTTACATAGGTAAAGAAAAATTTAAAATGGGTGGCGTTGCAGGAGTAGCGACGTATCCAGAGTACAGAAGAAGTGGGTATGTAAAAGAGCTACTTCAACATTCACTTCAAACAATGAAAAAAGATGGCTTTACAGTCTCTATGTTACATCCATTTGCTGTTTCATTTTACCGTAAATACGGCTGGGAACTTTGTGCGAATCTACTCAAATGTCATATGAGTAAGAGCGATTTAGTGATGAAAAAACAAGTAAATGGTACTGTGAAACGTTTTAATAAAGAAAATCATCCAGAAGAAGTCGAGAAGCTCTATGAAGCATTTGCAGAACGTTTTTCATGTATGTTAGTTCGAGAGAAGAACTGGTGGTTACAAGCGGTTTATGATGATTTAACATTAGCGATTTACTATGATGAAAATAAAAAGGCAGCAGGTTACATGTTATACAAAATAGAAAACTATAAAATGACAGTAGAAGAATTTGTACCACTGCATAATGAAGCAAGAAATGGTCTGTGGAACTTTATTTGTCAGCATGATTCTATGATTAAAGAAATTGAAATGACAGTAAGTGAAAGCGAATCGTTATTATATTCATTGCAAGAGCCACGCGTGAAGACAGAAATAAAACCATATTTTATGGGAAGAATTGTAGATGTGGAGCAGTTTTTAAAACAATATGAGTTGAATTGGAACAATGTACAGCAAGAAGTGATCCTAAACATTACAGATGCATTTGCTCCGTGGAATAACATAACAGTGAGACTTGCAAATCATGAAATAACAATTGTAGAAGAAAAAACTGAAAAAGGAATTAAACTGGATATAACTGCGTTATCGGCAATAATGCTTGGATATAAACGGCCATTAGAACTAAATGAACTTGAATTCATTAGTGGAAGTGACGAGGCAATACGATCATTTGAGAATTTAGTACCAGTGCGTAAGCCGTTTATTTATGATTTCTTTTAATTTGCATGTATGAAGGCGGGCTATCCCAAGTGAAATTTTGGGATAGCCTCCTCTTATATTGTGAACTTCTTTCGGTAAGTCGATATATCCTGAGAATCGCTGATATAATTAGAGTTTCGCTGATATATCCTGAGAATCGCTGATATAATTTTAAATTGCGCCAATATATCTAGAAAATCGCTCATATAATTTCATTCATAAATAGGGGATAAAAAATCACAGCTATACTTTGCCACACACTTGACTTTTAGCGCATCTAATTTATAATTAAAAACGGAATGAATTTTCATTCCTGGAAATTGAGGTGGAAAAATGGCTAAAAACAAACAAGAAGATATTTTTGATGCTGCAATACAACTTTTTGCAGAACGAGGTTATGATGGTACAACAATTCCCATGATTGCTGAAAAAGCAAAAGTAGGTGCAGGTACAATTTACCGTTATTTTGAAAATAAAGAAGCGCTTGTTAATTCTTTATTTACGAAAAGTGTTTTACAACTATCGGAATTAATAAAAAATGATTTCCCGGTCGACGCAAATATTCGTGAACAGTTTAGCCATACATACAACCGTTTATTTGAATTTGCGAGACAAAATGCAGATGCTTTTCTTTTTACAAATTCTCACTGTGATAGTTATTTTCTAGATGAACATAGTAATGAAATATTCGAGGACTTCATGGGTTTCTTCATGAACTTGATTGAAGATGGAATCGAAAAAGGTTTGCTTCGTCCATTACCACCAATTGCTTTAATTATTATTGTATATCAACCAATAGAAAAATTAATTAAAGTAATGGAAACAGGGCAGTTAGAATATACAGATGAATTGGTAAAGGAATTGGAAGAAAGTTGTTGGAATGCTATTAGAATCATTTGATTCTATAGCGTTATAAGGACAGGAATGAACATTCATTCCGAAAAAAGGTATGAAAAAGAATAACAGGAGATAATAAATCTTTATAACCGAAGGAATGAACGTTCATTCCGAAAATTGTTTTCAAAAGAGTAGAAATGAATATTCATTCCACATGTGAATTTCATATTGGGAGATGATTCAAATGAGCAAGTTAAAAAGTTGGAGAAGTTTATCTTTTCTATTATGGATAGTTATTACTATTACAATGGTCGTAACGATGCCTAATATGGATCAATTAGTGAAAGAAAAAGGGAAAATTACAATCCCTAATACAAAGCAAAGCAGTATTGCTGACAAGATGATGAAAGAGATGGATAAAGAAGGGGTTGAAAAGTATGAAATTATAGCCGTTTTTAATAGTGGCAATAAGGCAGCTTTAACAGATGAACAAAAAAAGGAAATAACAAAAACAATCAACGCCCTGCAAAATGAAAAAGAGCAATTAGGAATTAAGGAAGTTGTTTCACATTTAGACAATAAAGACTTGGAGAAACAATTAGTTTCTAAAGATAATACGACTATTTTAACGCAAATATCGATAGATAAAAAACATGGTGAAATATCAAAAGTTTCAAATAATCTTCATGAAAAAGTGCAAACGAAAGGGGTAAAAACGTATTTAACAGGAAGTGACTTAATAGCGGGTGATTTTCTTAAATCCTCTCAAGAGGGAGTGAAAAAGACAGAAGTTATTTCAATCATTTTCATTCTTGTAGTATTAATCCTCGTATTCCGTTCACCAGTTGTTCCAATTGTTTCTCTTCTTACAGTTGGTATATCGTATTTAGTTTCAATGGGGATTATTGCCCAGCTTGTAGATCAATTTAATTTTCCATTCTCAAACTTTACACAAGTGTTCGTAGTCGTCGTCCTGTTTGGGGTAGGAACAGATTATAACATTTTATTATATACGAGGTTTAAAGAAGAATTAAGTAAACTAGAAAATGCATTTTTAGCTACGAAAGAAACATTCAAATCAGCAGGTAAAACTGTATTATATAGCGGAATAGCGGTGTTAATTGGTTTTGCATCACTTGCTTTAGCAAGTTTTAAATTATATCAATCTACTTCAGCGGTAGCAATTGGTGTTTTAGTATTATTACTCGTATTAACGACTTTAAATCCATTTTTCATGGTGCTTTTAGGAAAAGGAATGTTTTATCCAGTTAAAACATTTAAAGGTCATGAGGATAGTCGCTTATGGGGATTCTTTGCGAAGAACTCAGTAGCAAGGCCATTTGTCGCTTTAATCATCGTATTCGTAATATCGATTCCTTTCGTATTAAAATACTCTAATACACTTAATTACAATGATTTATTTGAAGTGGATAATAAGTATGAATCCAAGATGGGTATTAACGTAATAGAGGATCATTTTCCGCCTGGTTTCTCTTCACCGAGTACATTAGTCATTCAATCTGATAAAAAGCTGGATAAAGGAACTTCTCTACAAATTTTAGACGAATTAACTGATAAAATTTCGAAAGTTAAAGGTGTGTCAGAAGTATATGCACCAACACGTCCAACTGGTGAGAAGATAAAAGAATTATATTTAAATAAGCAAGCGGGAGAATTGAATACAGGATTAGGAGATGCCGATGGTGGCATAAAGGAAATTAATGATGGATTAACAGATGCGAAAAATAAAATGGGAAGTAATGATTCAAATAGTCTTGCGAATGTTCAAAAATTAATTGATGGAACGAACGAGGCGAAAAACGGGGTATCAGCATTAGGAACAGCTTTACATCAATTATCAAATGGCATAAACGACGGTGCACAAGGAGCACAGCAAATTGAGAGTGGTTTAGCTTCAGTAAACGAAAATATAAATGTTCTATCTAATGCAACGTCGCAGCTGCATGCTGGTTATGCACAGTTAGAAAAAGGTTTAAACTCTTACGATCAATACTTCGGAAGTATTTCTCAAGCGATTGATGGTGCGAAAAAGGGATATGAACAAATTGAAATGTTAATGACCAATTTCGTTCAAACGAAACCAGAATTAGCGAATGATCCAAACATACAACAAACGATAGGAATTGCTAAAGAGGCTCAAAAGAAATTAAGCGTACTTTCAAATGAATTAAATCAATTAGCAACACAGCACAAAACGGCGATGAGTTTATTTAAAGAAGCGAATCAATCGTTACTGAAAGTGGATAACGGCTTAAAAGAAATGAGCAATGGAGTTAATAAGTTACAAAAGGGAGCAGCCGATCTTAAAAATGGATTAAATGAAGGTTCTTCAGGTTCAAAACAAATTGCAAATAAATCAGTTGAGTTACAATCTGGATTAACGAAAATAAACGATGGGCAAGGACAACTTTTAACGGGCCTTAAAGACCTGCAAGAAAAGATGGGGCAATTACAATCCGGTTTATCTAAAAGTACAGAAGGGCTTGGAAAAGTAAGTAATGGCCTGCATGACGCACAAAAATATTTAGGGGAGCTCAATGAATCGAAGAGCTCTGAGAAGTTTTATATTCCAAAAGAAGTGCTAGAGGGAGAAGATTTCCAAAAAGCATTGAACACGTACATGTCGCAGGATAGAAAAATTGCTAAAATGACTATCATTTTAGATGTAAATCCGTATTCAAAAGAAGCGATGCCAATTATTCAAGAAATCAATAAAACAATCGATGGCACTGTAAAGGGAACGGAATTACATGATGCGAAAACAGCAATTGGCGGAACAACAGCTAGAAACGTTGATTTAAAAGAAGTAACAGGGCAAGATTTCTTACGTACAGCTACAATTATGTTAATTGGAATTGCGATTGTATTAATCGTAATTACACGCTCATTACTAAACACAATATTTATTATTGGCTCATTACTATTAGCGTACTTCGCATCACTCGGTATAAGCGAACAAATTAGTGCACATGTATTACATGTAGATTCATTAAGCTGGAATGTTCCATTCTTTAGCTTCATTATGATTGTCGCTTTAGGAGTGGATTATAGTATTTTCGTAATGATGCGCTATAACGAGATAGAAGGGGATTCGGTAACGAAAATTGTAACTGCATCTCGTCATATAGGAGGAGTTGTATTATCAGCTGCGCTAATTTTAGGCGGGACATTTGCAGCATTAATTCCATCAGGTGTATTAACACTTATACAAGTTGCGTCAGTAGTTGGTGTTGCACTTCTTCTATTAGCTTTAATTGTGATGCCGATATTATTACCGGCGTTAATAGGGTTAACGAGTAAAATGAAGAGTTACAAAGAGAAAATAATAAATACGAAATAAGAAGAGACTGTAGGGAATGATTTCTCTACAGTTTTTTCGGTATATAATATTTCAGATGAAAATGAATCCGATATATTACAGAATGAGCAGTGAAAGGTTATATGAGAAAGAGGTCGATGATATACATACAATAGCTAGGGGAATGGACAAAAACTATCCGATTTCATTGTAGAAAGGTAATCAACCGTTGCTATTCATCCAGCTTCTACTATATAATAGCTATAGTCTACAATAATTGAGTCGTAATATGCGATTTCTTAAGACAATCGGTGAGAAAACGCTGAAATAAGCGGTATTAGTAGGAGGACACAAATGATTACAGTAAGTAACGTTAGTTTGCGTTTCGCGGATCGCAAATTATTTGAAGATGTTAACATAAAATTCACGCCAGGTAACTGCTACGGTTTAATCGGAGCAAACGGTGCTGGTAAATCTACATTCCTAAAGATTTTATCTGGAGAAATTGAACCATCAACAGGTGACATACATATTACGCCAGGTGAGCGTCTAGCAGTATTAAAACAGAACCACTTCGAATATGAAGAGTTCCCAGTATTAGAAACAGTAATTATGGGTCACACGCAACTTTACAAAGTAATGCAAGAGAAAAATGCTATTTACATGAAAGAAGACTTTAGTGATGAAGATGGAATGCGCGCTGCTGAACTTGAAGGTGAGTTCGCTGAGCTTAACGGTTGGGAAGCTGAGTCAGAAGCTGCAATTCTTCTTAAAGGTTTAGGTATTGGTGAAGACCTTCATGATAAGAAATTGTCAGAATTAACTGGGGCAGAGAAAGTAAAAGTATTACTTGCTCAAGCTTTATTCGGTCAACCTGACATTCTATTATTAGATGAGCCTACCAACCACTTGGACTTAAAAGCGATTCAATGGTTAGAAAACTTCTTAATGAACTTTGAAAACACAGTTATCGTAGTATCCCATGACCGTCACTTCTTAAATAAAGTATGTACGCACATGGCTGACCTTGATTTCGGTAAAATTCAACTTTATGTTGGTAACTATGACTTCTGGTATGAGTCAAGCCAATTAGCTTTAAAATTAACACAAGATGCTAATAAGAAAAAAGAAGAGAAAGTAAAAGAGTTACAAAACTTCATTGCACGCTTTAGTTCAAACGCTTCTAAAGCGAAACAAGCAACTTCTCGTAAAAAATTATTAGACAAAATTACATTAGATGATATTAGACCGTCATCACGTCGTTACCCATTCGTTGGCTTCACACCTGAGCGTGAAGTAGGAAATGAC
The DNA here is from genome assembly GCF_022663795.1 of Bacillus cereus group sp. BfR-BA-01349. Lineage (NCBI taxonomy): Bacteria > Bacillati > Bacillota > Bacilli > Caryophanales > Bacillaceae > Bacillus > Bacillus cereus group sp. BfR-BA-01349. The sequence continues at coordinate 73,901 of NZ_JAKUGE010000017.1, read as the reverse complement.
TTATTAACTGTTGAAGGTCTTTCTAAAACAATTGATGGTGAAAAAGTGTTAGATAATGTGTACTTCACTTTAAATAAAGGTGATAAAGTTGCATTTATCGGCCGTAACGATATTGCGATGACAACATTATTTAAAATTCTTATGGGTGAAATGGAGCCGGATAGCGGTTCATTCAAATGGGGTGTTACAACCTCTCAATCTTACTTCCCAAGAGATAACTCTAAGTACTTTGAGAACAGTGATTACAACTTAGTTGAATGGTTACGTCAATTCTCTCCACAAGATGAGTCTGAAAGCTTCTTACGTGGTTTCTTAGGCCGTATGTTATTCTCAGGTGAAGAAGTTAAGAAGAACGTTTCTGTATTATCTGGAGGCGAAAAAGTTCGTTGTATGTTATCTAAAATGATGTTAAGTGGTGCGAACGTAATCACACTTGACGATCCAACGAACCACTTAGACCTTGAGTCAATTACAGCATTAAACAACGGTTTAATTGCATTCAAAGGTACAATCTTATTCACATCTCATGACCATCAGTTCGTGCAAACAATTGCAAACCGCATTATCGAAGTAACACCAAACGGTGTAATCGATAAAGAGGCTACTTATGATGAGTTCTTAGAAAATGAGGAACTTCAAAAACAAGTAGATGCAATGTACAAAGGTCAATAATATATAATGAAAAAACTCGCTCTTTTTAGAGTGAGTTTTTTTGTCGAGAAAATGTAACATCGCTGGTCGGTCAAATGAATAATTATTCAAATATAATATTAATGAACAGGAGAATTCTTTCATGTATGGAAGGGATGTAATGACTTTAAGATTTAAAGAGTTAGTTGAAGAAGGGAAATGTAAGTGGAGTAATATAATCAAATCGTATTATTTTGTCATGTGAAATATGTACCAAATTTGGAGATAGAATAGTTTGCGAATGAGTTTATAAAGGTATATAGTATGGGGTGTCATAATTAGTGGATGAATCTTGGGAGAAAACAGGAAATGTTACAAATTTATTTTGTTAAATAGAAACCAAGGTCAAAATGTCTAGAAAGAAATAGTTGAATAAATACTAGCTTCAAATTATAATTACTAATATTCTTCATATAGTTAAATAAAGATAATCTATTTGAAGAAGAAAATTTGAATAGAGAGACAGACTTATAAAAAAATAAGCCTTGGATGATCAAAAGAGGTGGAGAAATGAAACAGTTCTTATTAAAGAGCAAAAGTGTGTTAAGCAATCATTTTGGATTCTTTCTGTTTGCCGTTATTTTATTGTGGCTCAAAACATATGCAGCTTATGTAACAGAATTCAATTTAGGAATTTCAAACACAATCCAAAAATTCTTGCTGTTTTTTAACCCGCTTAGTTCAGCAGTTCTATTTTTAGGACTAGCATTATTTGCAAAAGGGAAACGATCTTATATTTGGTTAATTATCATTAATTTGTTATTGTCGATTCTTTTATACGCAAACGTAGTATACTATCGCTTTTTCAGTGACTTTATTACGTTCCCGACATTAACACAAACGAATAACTTTGGAGATTTAGGTGGTAGTATTCTTGCATTGCTACATCTTTATGATCCATTATACTTCTTAGACACGATTATATTAATTGTGTTAGTCGCAACAAAATTTGCAAATCCAAAACCAATTCGTGTTGCGAGGCATAAATTATCTCTAGTATTTGTAGCAGGTATTTTATTATTCAGTGTTAACTTAGGTCTTGCAGAGTCTGACCGTCCTGAATTATTAACAAGAACGTTTGACCGTAATTATATTGTGAAATATTTAGGTGCATACAACTACACAATTTATGATGGAATTCAAAGTGCGAAAGCATCGACAGAACGAGCATTAGCTGATGGTGATAATATGACAGAAGTACGAAATTATTTAACATCAACTTATGCAAGTCCAAATCCTGAGTATTTCGGTAAAGGAAAGGGAATGAACGTAATTTACATTCATTTAGAGTCATTCCAAAACTTCTTAATTGATTACAAATTAAATGGTCAAGAAGTTACACCGTTCTTAAACTCATTTACAAAAGATGCGAATACACTTTATTTTGATAACTTCTTCCATCAAACAGGACAAGGGAAAACATCTGATGCGGAGTTTATGTTAGAGAATTCAATGTTTGGTTTACCGCAAGGTTCTGTCTTTACAACGAAATCTCATAATACGTATCAATCAGCACCAGCTATTTTAGGACAACAAGGATACACATCAGCAGTATTCCACGGTAACTACAAAACATTCTGGAACCGTGATGATATTTATAAATCATTTGGTTTTAATAAATTCTTTGATGCGTCATACTACGATATGAATGGAAAAGACGTAGTAAACTACGGGTTAAAAGATAAACCGTTCTTTAATGAATCTATTCCGTTATTACAAACGTTGAAACAACCGTTCTATACGAAGTTTATTACGTTATCGAACCATTTCCCTTATCCAATCGATAAGGCAGAAGCAACGATTGAACCAGCAACAACAGGTGATTCATCAGTAGATACGTACTTCCAAACAGCACGCTATTTAGACGAATCTGTAAAAGGCTTCATCGATTACTTGAAACAATCTGGTTTATATGATAACTCAATTATTGTTATGTACGGAGACCATTACGGCATTTCAGATAATCATAACGCAGCAATGTCAAAAGTAATGGGTAAAGAAATGAACTCATTTGAAAATGCACAGTTACAACGTGTACCATTAATCGTTCGTGTACCAGGAGTGAAAGGTGGCGTACAACATCAATATGGTGGTGAAATTGACGTTCTTCCAACGCTATTACACTTACTAGGTACAGATACAAAGAATTATGTTCAATTCGGTTCTGATTTATTATCACCAGATCATAAACAAGTCGTTGCGTTCCGTAACGGTAACTACGTAAGCCCAACAGTTACTGCACTAAACGGCAAATACTATGATACAACTACTGGAAAACCTGTAGAATTTACAGATGAAATAAAGAAAAATGAACAAATGGTTCAAAACTCACTAAAATACTCTGACCAAGTCGTAAATGGTGACTTATTACGATTCTACATACCGGAAGGATTCACTCCAGTAGATCGTTCGAAGTATAACTATAACAACCGTGATAAAAACAAAACAAAGGTAAAAACGACTCCGGAAGGGGAAGCTAAATAATAAAAGGCGCTATTCATATGAATAGCGCCTTTTATTTGTAAATATACCATCATTATGAGACAGAACCAGCTGTTGCTTTTTGTTTTGCCTTTCCGAAGAAAACTACACCGACGATGATAATAATGATAAATGCCCATTTAACGAAAGGGTTACTTTCGAAAAATCCAGCGAACCACTTCTCATCTACAATCATTTTCGCGGCAGTATAAGCTAAAACGGCTGCTCCGATCGTAATGATGACAGGAAAACGATCCACCCATTTTAAAATTAATGTACTGCCCCATACGACTACTGGAATAGACACTAATAGTCCGATGATTACTAAAGAAAAGTTACCATGGGCAGCTCCTGCAACAGCGAGTACATTATCAATGCCCATTAACGCATCAGCAATAATAATGGTTTTAATAGCAGACCAAAATCCTTCTTCGGCTTTAATATCATGATTTTTGCCCTCAGCGATCAGCTTGTAAGCGATCCAAATAAGAAGTACACCACCAATTAGGAGTAATCCAGGTATTTTTAATAACCAAACGACAACTAAGGTAGCGAGGGCCCTAATAGCGATTGCTCCAATGGTTCCCCAAATGATAACTTTCTTTTGTTGGTCTTTCGGTAATCTTCTTGCTGCTAATCCAATTACAATGGCGTTATCTCCGGCTAACACTAAATCGATTACAATAATGGCAAGCAAGGCAGACAAATATTCAGATGAAAGAAAATCCATATACATATCACTCCTTAAGAGTAATATGTGCTAAAGTGTTGATAATATAAAAAAAAGGATTGAAATTGTATATTCAATCCTTTTTTGACTGTATTCTGATATGTATGTTTTTATTTTGAATAAGTCGCTTTTGTAGTTTTTTACTTATCGCGTTTCTTTCTTAAATTGATTCCAAGCTTCTTCAGTTTGCACTATAAATACGATTATATAACATCCACTTATTTAAACTAGGTTAAAGATAGCATGTGATATTTCAAAGTTAAATTTATTTGATAAAAGGAAAGGGACGTATACTATTGATATGGTGCAAGCGTGTATAGGTTTTCTCTATAAGGAAATTCTAAAAACGATAAAAAAGACTTGATAACCTACTAGAGGGAATCAAGTCTTTTCATTACATACGATTATCATGCCAGAAGTTTAATGGGAAGTGTTCGTTCTCATTATACGCTTCTAATTCATATCCTTTTTCTTTCAGTCCTTTAATAATTCCAGGTACTGCTTTTACTGATTGTGGATGAATATCATGCATAAGGATAACTTCTGTTGGATTTGTAGAATGAGCTAGAACGTTTTCTACAATTTTAGCAGATGCAGCATCAACTTGCATTTTGTTATATTTCCAGTCTAAAGAATCAATTGTCCAATCCCAAACTTTTAAGCCATTTTCTACAACTTTGTTGCGAAGAGCTTCGTTTAATCCTGGCATAGAGCCGTAAGATGGACGAGTTAATACTGGTGATTTACCTAAAACACCAGCGATTAAGCCTTGGTCTTCCTTCATTTCATCTACGTAATGACCTTCAGTGTAAAGTTTCTTGTAGTTATGAGTCATACTGTGCATCCCAACGTAGTGGCCTTCAGTATCTTCGCGTTTTACAAGATCAGGGAAAGCTTTTACGTTTGAACCAATTAGGAAGAATGTTGCTTTTGCATTTTCTTTCTTTAACATATCTAAAAGCTCAGCTGTGTATTTTCCAGGACCGTCATCAAATGTTAAATAAGCGACTTTTCTAACTTGCCCGTTATAATGTTTTGGAGCTTCTTTCGGAGCAAGAGATGTTTGAATCTCACTTACAAGTTGAACAGATTTTGCTTCATCCTCTGTACTAGCTAGAGCAGTATGTACTGATCCAAAAGCCACTTCGTATGTGAATAATACCCCCGCACAAACTAACATAGCCCTTTTTACTAAAGTTGTCATTCGAATTCCATTGTGCATAATTTTCCTTCTCTCTATAAAAGTTCTACTCTACTATATTAGCAATTATAGGTAGGGAAATGCAAAAAAACTTTTATACAAGTGTAAAAAAGTTTACTCAAAAGTATGCAAGATTTTATATCAATTGCAGTTTTGAAAAATAGAATGAATTTAAACTTTATTATTTAAACTTTCAATCACCAAATCATACTTTCGTATCACTTCGTTTTCGTTCCAATTATTGATTCGAATATTTTTGATTTTTATTAAAATATTGATAAAGAAACAATTACATGAAAAAAGGAGCGGGAATATGAATAATTATATTTGCACTACATGTGGAGTACAGTATCCCGAAAATGAATAAGCACCTTCTCGCTGTAAAATTTGTAATGAGGAAAGGCCATATGTTAATCAAATTGGGCAGTCATGGATAACATTAGAAACAATGCAAAATAGCAATTTATACTAAAGTCCTATTGTTTATTAACTAATAGGTCTTTCAACTTAGGAAGCTCACACTAATGAGGGATGTTAAAGGGAATATATGTAACTTATACTAATTAATATAAAGCTTTGAAAAATGAAAAGGAGGAGATTTGCATGAAGAATTGGGTTCGATTTAGAATTGCAAGACCAACAGATAAATTTGAAGAAGTGATCAGTTTTTATGAAACAGGATTAGGACTAAAACGTATAGGGGAATTTCAAAATCACGAAGGATATGACGGGGTTATGTTTGGATTACCAGATGAAGAGTATCATTTGGAGTTTACTACACATGTTAATGGAAGTCCATGTCCGGCACCGACAAAAGATAATTTACTAGTTTTTTATATGCCTAATAAAGATGAAATTGAAAAGATAGTGAATCGATTAAGTAATATGGGCTATCATGAGGTGGAACCAGAAAACCCGTATTGGATAGAAAAGGGAACCACAATAGAGGATCCCGATGGTTGGAGAATTGTGCTTATGAATGCATCTGAATAAGGAAACTATTTTCATATGAAATAGAGTGTAACAAAATGATTTAGACATAAATCCCTACAGCGTTTGTAGGGATTTTTATATAAGAAGATTTAGTTAAGAGAGTTATTAAATTGTAGAAAGTATTTTGGTTAAGAATAAATGTAATCAATATCATTTATGCAGGAGGTATAGAAGTATGACATTAAAACATTTGTATGAGTTTTCTAAAAATGTCGGGAATACACCTCTCATTAAATTAGAATGCGAAGACACGAAGAACCTTTCTATCTATGCTAAATGTGAATGGCATAACCCTACAGGATCAATTAAGGGTAGGGCAGCACTTGGAATGATTAATAAATATTTACAAGAAGCGGACGAAAAACAAAATATTTTATTCTACGGAAAATTGTTACCATCAAAAAACTGTACATGTTAAACATACAGTTTTTTGATGGTGTAGCTGTGCGATGTTTAGAAATTTCACATACCGTACTTTCAAAATAAATATAGGAAAACCAAAAAGTAATGTAGAATATATCGTACATACATATATACAGTCAACATAAAAGATAAAGAGGTGGGTTTATGTTACTTGAGGAAGTAATGCGGCAACTAGAGGAATATGGAACAGAACAAAATCGAAAAACGTATAAAAACCACGGAGCGAAAGAGCCGTTATTTGGAGTTAGTTTTGCGAATTTAAAATTGTTAAAAAAGAAGATAAAAAAAGATCACGATTTAGCAGTTGGATTGTGGGAAACGAACAATATGGACGCAATGACATTAGCAACTTATATTTTAGATCCGAAAAAAATAGCGACAGAACAGCTTAATAGTTGGATTCAGAATGTTGATTATTACTGTTTAATGGATGTTCTTATGAAATCTATATGTACTTCGCCAATTGCAATAGAAAGAATGGAAGAGTGGACAAAGTCTAATGATGAATGGATTGGAAGAGCTGGCTGGTCTTTATTAGCAAATATAGCGATTAAAAATAAAACGTTACATGATGATTTCTTCTCTCCGTACTTAGAAGAGATTAAAGAAAATATACATAATGAAAAAAATAGAAAAAAAGAAGCGATGAATAGTGCTTTAATCGCAATAGGAATTCGTAATGAAGACTTAGAGCAACAAGCGATTGAAATTGCACGTGAAATTGGAAAAGTAGAGGTTGATCACGGTGCAACGTCATGTAAAACACCAGATGCAGAAAGCTATATAAAAAAAGCGAGAGAAAGAGCTGAAAAAAGAAAGTGAAATAAGAAAAGAGGAACAGTTATGAAAACAATTGAAGCAGCACAAAACATAATTATATCACAATTTCCGAATTGTGATGTAGCTTTACTCGGCGGAAGCGTTGCACGAGGAGAAGCGACGAAAACATCTGACCTTGATATTGTAATAGTTGACCAAAGTTTAACTTCTTGCTATAGAGAATCTTTCTATAGTAATGGATGGCCTGTTGAGGTGTTTGTTCATAATTTTGAAACATATAAAACCTTTTTCAAAATGGATTGTGATCGAGGGAGACCGTCGTTACCACAATTAGTTTCAGAAGGGATTGCATTAAAAGGGGAAAAGGAAATTATTGAGAAATTAAAAAAAGAAGCGAATGATTTACTACATAAAGGACCAGCTAAATGGTCCGAAGAAACGATTAAGCAGAAGCGATATTTTATTACAGATACTTTAGATGACTTTATTGGTGCAACAAAAAGAGAAGAAGAATTGTTTATCGCTAATTTATTAGCGGATTTAGTACATGAATATGTATTAAGAGTAAATGGTAAGTGGCTTGGGAGTTCAAAATGGTTTATTAGAGTGCTAAGAAGATATGATGAGCAATATGCAAACAAATTTGTAGCCGCTTTTGATCATTTTTATAAAACGGGAGAGAAAAATGAATTAATTCATTTTATAGAAAAGACGTTAGAACAGTATGGTGGAAGAGTGTTCGAAGGATTTTCTATTGGTAAATAAAAAGGGGCGAGAAAAATGAATGTACCATATGTTCAATTAAGAGAATTGACACTAGATGATGTAGAAGATCGCTATCAATGGTCATTAGATAGAGATGTAATAAAGCATTTAGTCGTACCAGATCGATATCCTCCATTCACTCGTGGAGATACGAGAAACTGGATTGAAGCTTGTATAAGCCGAAAAAATGGTTATGAACAAAGGGCAATCGTTACTGAGGCAGGTATACATATTGGATGGGTAGACCTTAAAAATTTTGATAAAACAAATAAAAATGCTGAACTAGGAATTGCGATTGGAAATAAAGACTATTGGGGTAAAGGATTTGGAATGGCAGCTCTAAACAGCATGTTACAAATAGGTTTTTCTCAGTTTGAATTGGAGAAAATTTGGTTACGTGTAGATGAAGATAATACAAAAGCTAAAAAGAGTTATGAAAGTGCCGGATTTGTATGCGAAGGGTTAATGAGAAATGATCGATTGAGACAGGGGAAGTTCATTCATCGCAATCGTTACAGTATATTAAAAGAAGAGTATGAATCAAAAAAGTAGCCTATAAAAATATTATGTAAATTAAAAAGGGGAAGATAAAATGATTCGATTACTTACAAAAGCGGATGCAAAACAATATTGGGAGTTACGTTTACAAGCATTACAAGTAAATCCAGAAGCATTTATAACGACTTATGAAGAAGCAGTACGTCAAGAAAATCCTCTTGAACGAGTTGCTAGTAATCTTTCATCCAATAGTAGTTTTACATTTGGTGCTTTTAATAATGAAAATCGTTTAGTTGGGGTTGTTACTTTATTAACAGAAGAAAAAGACGCATATAAGCATAAAGGACATATCGTTGCAATGTATGTAGATACTGAAAATCGAAGAAGTGGTCTTGCACGTGATTTAATACGTAAAGCAATTGAAAGGGCAAAAGAGATGAAGCTAGAGCAATTGAATTTAGGGGTTGTGTCAACGAACGAACCAGCCAAACGATTATATGAATCAATGGGATTTAAAACATACGGAATTGAAAAAAGGGCTATAAAAATGAATGGTGTGTATAGTGATGATGAACATATGGTGTTGTTCTTTTAAGAGAGGAAGTTTTGTATGAAAGATCTCTATTTAGAAAGAAATATGGACCCTCAAGTAGCGATTTTGTATGCGACGGTTGCTGATACGTTTAATAGATTGCAAAGGTTAGTCGAAGGTACTGAAGAGAACGAACTATCCTATAAAGGGTCTGAAAATAATGAAAATAGTATTGGGCAGTTACTTCAGCATTTAGCAGTTGTTGATTTATATTGGGTGTATCGTTTCAAGGGAGAAGATGTTCCGCCAGCATTTGAAAATAAATATGGTCCTATGTTAAATGAAGTAGGAGAATTACCATGTTTAAGAAAAAACACATTGCAAGAGTTAATGCAAGATTATGAAGCAGTGCAAAAATTGTTTTATGAAGAATGTATGAAACTAACAGAAACTGATTTAACGCGGGAAGTTTTGTATGAAAAAGGCGAAACTGCGACAATAAGATGGGGAATATGGCATATAGCAGATCATAATCGGTATCATCAAGCTCATATCAGTCGTTTGAGGAAATTATACAGAGAATATAAACTACATATTCTTTAATTTTTGAATGAACGAACGCCCCTAAATAATAATTAAAGGAGGCGTTTGTTTTTATTCGTTCGCTTTTTTTCCCAAGCTATCATTAAATTTTTATGATAATCTTTTGGTTTTTCAATAGAAAACCAGTAAATTGAATGTGCAATAGTTGGTAGCTATCTTTTATAGCGGGTCGAGATTAAAGTAGATTTTGACCCTTGAAAATTTTGATATGTAATGGCCTCGATTTCATACCAATGCACTTTATTCCCATGTAAATCTACTACAATTCCTTCATCATCCCAAAGTGAAATGTAAGTTTGTATGTAGATTTTTCATCGCGTATACTAAAATATATGTCATAGAGATTAAAAATTAAATACAAGGGGTTTTACAATGAAAGCAATTGTTATAGGGATATTGGCATCCTTTTTCTTTGCCTTTACTTTTGTTTTAAACAGGGCAATGGACTTAGAAGGTGGAAGCTGGATTTGGAGTGCATCATTACGGTATTATTTTATGGTTCCAATGCTATTACTTATTGTTATGTATAGAGGGAACTTAAAGCAACTCTTTCAATATATGAAAAACAATGCGAAAGAATGGTTAGTATGGAGTATCGTTGGATTTGGTCTCTTTTATGCACCGCTTAGTTTTGCTGGAGCGTTCGGACCAGGTTGGCTCGTTGCATCAACATGGCAAATTACAATCGTTGCAGGAATTTTGTTAACACCATTTTTTGCGGTGGATCCACTACATAAAAAACTTCCGATGAAGGAATTAGTTATGTCGGGCATTATTTTATTCGGTGTTGTTCTCATGCAAGTAGAGCATGCTTCTTCATTAGGTATTCGTGAAACCGTGTTATGTGTAGTTCCTGTACTTATTGCAGCATTTGCGTATCCCCTTGGAAATAGAAAAATGATGCAAGTTTGTAAAGGGGAATTAGATGTATTTCAGCGAGTACTTGGTATGACATTAGCAAGTTTACCATTTTGGTTTTTATTATCTGGTTACGAAGTATCAACAGGCGGATTACCGTCAAGTAGCCAAGTTTTTCAATGTTTTATTGTAGCAGTTAGCTCTGGGTTAATCGCGACAGTATTATTTTTCTTTGCAACAGATCTTGTGAAAGATGATCCGCAAAAATTAGCAACAGTGGAAGCGACGCAGTCTGGTGAAGTTTTATTTGCGCTAGTAGGAGAACTGATCTGGTTATCTGCACCAATTCCGTCATCATTATCTTGGATTGGTATGAGTCTCGTTATTATTGGAATGATACTTCATAGTTATGTGGCTGTCGTTGTAAAAAAAGAAGAAAAAATAACGGCGTAATGAGATTAGCTCTTTTTATTAAGAGCTAGTCTTTTTTCATAGAAAGGGATGAAAGTATGAATATACATCGCGTTGAACAAATTGAAAAAGATTCAATATTAAATGTGCTACAATATGCCGTCGGTCGAAATGAAATAAGCTTAAAGAAGGCAATAATATTTTATCAAAGTAATAAAGGGACTTTGATAAAATATGAAGAAAAAGCTTGTCTAGGTATTGAAATAATCGGAGAAACTAAAGCACGAATATGTCATATAGCAGTGGCTCCAGATTATCGTCAAAAAGGAATTGCACTACAAATGATTAAAGAGATTATAAGAGTATACCAATTGACTTATATAGAAGCGGAGACAGACGATGGGGCGGTAGAATTTTATAAAAGAATTGGTTTTCAAGTTAAAAGTTTAGGAGAAAAATATCCAGGGATAGAAAGATTTCATTGTTACATGGAAAAATAGCATGAAAATATATAATTGTACATATTGAATATAGTTTGAAAAAAATAATAATTTCATTATATAATATAGGTATCTGGAAAAATATAGATAAAAGAAGATAGGTGTATAACACGTGAGAATGGAGAAAAGTAAGTTTATAAAAATAGCTACTTCAATAGGGGTGTCATCTTTTTTATTAACAGGTTGTGGTGATTATGAAGAAGAAACTGCTCAGCAAGAAAGTACAGCTGTTAAAACAGATGGTGCAAAACAAAGAAATGAACAAGAAACATTAAATTGTGATGATAAAGCCCCAACCAATGAAAATGTAGAGATAGATGAGTTATGCAAGGAAAATAATCCGTCATTTTCATCTTATCATGAAAACTCTCATTTACCAATACTTCCATTTGTAGCAGGATATTTATTAGCGAGTAGAACTTCAAATATGAATTATACAGCAAAACCAAATTTAATGAAGAAACCGTATGCAAATAATGTTATTCCATATCGTGAAAAAGATGAGCGTAGAACAGGTGGCGGTAGTAGCGGTGGTTATTCTGGTGGTTCTAACGGTAATAATAATACTTCCAATAAAGTAGATTTAAATAAACAGCAGCCAAATCCATCCAATAAAGTAACACCAGATACAAATACGCCAAAATCATCTACTACGCAAACACCGAAAGTAAACTCTGGTTCAAGTGGAATTGGAAACGCAAAAGCGCCAGTAGGATCCTAAAACGAAAGGGTAATGGAGTAATGTATACAGAACGAGAGCAAGAAGAGTATATGAAAGTATGGTTTTCACTTGCAGAAGAGGCTAGTAGGAATGGTTTCACTTGGCCTAGTCTGTTAGAGAATGAAGAATGGAATCAATATATGGCAACAGGGATGTATCGCATGCCAGCAAAAACTTATACCGCTATCTCAAAAGCGACAGAAGAAATCATGTATGTGTTATATAGAACGTATCAATATATTGTAAATACGACAGAAGATTTTCAAAAACTTGGATTCCCAGCTGAAGCGTGGGAAATGGCGAGAATGAAACATAATGGTTTATTTTCATATTTTACAAGGTTTGATTTTATCGTAAATGGTGACGATATAAAATTAATAGAAGTAAATTGTGATACGCCAACAGGCTATTTAGAACCGTCTGTCGCAAATGAAGTGTTATGCCGTTATCATGATGTAAATCACCCAAACCATATAGAAGAGCATATTGTGCAGGCATGGGAACAAATTAAACATGACTATCATATAGGCCCTGAAGAGACGATATATTTTACTAGTTATGATTGGCACGATGAAGATAGTCAAACGGTTCAGTTTTTAAGAACGTATTGCTTAAATCAGTCAACGGACTATGTAGGAATACAAGACATTGTCGTTGCGGAAGATGGTATATATACGCCAAGTGGAGAAAAAATAAAATATTTATATAGACTGTATCCAATAGAGTATTTAGTAACGGACGTTGATAAGAATGGAAAAAGGATTGGTTTACAATTTTTAGATCATATTGCGCAAGAAAGAGTGAAAATTATTAATCCGCCAGCCGCGTTTGTTATGCAAAACAAAAGTGTACTCGCACTAATTTGGAAGCTTTATGAAGAAAGTGTTTTCTTTACAGAAGAAGAGCAAGACATTATTTATAAATACTTTCTACCAACATATTTTTCAAATAAGCGATTTCTAGAAAGACATGAATCATACGTTTCAAAACCTGTATTCGGTCGTGAAGGTGGCGGAGTATCTATATACGAAAATGATGAATTATTAGCTGAAGATAAAACAGAGTATTACTTTGAACAAAGGAAGATATACCAGCAATACATAGAAATGCCTGACTATACCATTGACACATGGGATGGTCCATATACTGGTAAACTATTAATTGGCTCTCACTGTATAAGTGGAAGAGCAGCAGGCTTATTTTTACGTGTAGGTGAGAAAATAACGGGAAACTTATCAATGTTTACTGGGGTTACAATTGAAGGATAAAATAAACAAAGAGCTCATCATTTGTGATGAGCTCTTTCGTCTATGTATAAAACAGCTTTTTATGATGGGGATGTAAAATCTTCACTTTCTTTTTGTTTTTAAATCTTAATATTAGAATTTGAATATTTTTTGTGTAATAATATTACTATTTTTTATAGATGTGAAAAATGATTAAGTTAAAAATTAAGAAAAATATGATAATATATTTATATAAAAGTTTAAATTTACGTAGCTAGTAGGGGAACCAATATGAAAATGAATGAAATAGTAGCAAGTACACAATTTCCAAATACAATCGAAACAATAACAAAAGATTTAAAAGCATTAGGAGTCGAAAAAGGAATGACAATTATCGTTCATTCATCACTAAGTTCTATCGGATGGATATCTGGTGGTGCGGTTGCTGTAGTAGAAGCATTAATGAAAGTTGTTACGGAAGAAGGAACGATAATAATGCCAACGCAATCTTCGGATTTGTCCGATCCGAAACATTGGTCAAGACCACCTGTACCGGAAGACTGGTGGCAAATTATCCGAGATAACGTCCCAGCATTTGATTCACGTATAACCCCAACAAGGGGAATGGGTGAAATAGTTGAATGTTTTCGTACATATCCGAATGTAGTACGTAGTAATCATCCGTTAGGAAGTTTTGCTGCATGGGGAAAACATGCAGTAGAAATAACAATGAACCATTCGTTATCAATGAGCTTTGGAGAAGAATCTCCATTAAGAAAAATATATGATTTAGACGGGTACGTATTATTAATTGGTGTTGGATATGATTCTAATACATCTGTTCATTTATCCGAGGTGCGTTCTGGTGCATGTGAGTTAATACAAGTAGGAGCACCTATTATAGAAAACGGTGAAAGAGTGTGGAAAGAGTTTTTTGAAATGGATTACGAATCTGAGAAGTTTGTAGAAATTGGTGTGGAGTTTGAGCGAAAAGGAACTGTAAAAAATGGGAAGATAGGGAATGCAACGTGTCGTCTAATGAAACAACGTGATATAGTTGACTTTGGAACAGAATGGTTTCGTAAGAAAAATTCGTAAGGGATGGTTACAATGAAGGGGAAAAAGGTATTAATTACGAGCGGTGGTTGTCTAGAAAAATGGGATCAAGTACGCGGGCATACGAATATGGCCAAAGGTACAATCGGAAGGATAATCGCAGAAGAACTTCTAGCTAAAGGGGCACATGTTATATATTTACACGGTTATTTTGCGGAGAAACCGAGTGATGTACATAGAGGGTTAGAATTACATCCATTTGAAGGAATCGTTGATTTACAAGATAAAATGAAAAGTATCATATCACATGAAAAGATTGATGCAGTCATTATGGCAGCGGCTGGATCAGATTGGATTGTGGAGAAAATTTGTGATCAAGATGGTAATGTTCTTAATATGAACGGAAAAATTTCAAGTGATATAGCACCGATTATTCACTTTCAAAAGGCTCCAAAAGTATTAAAACAAATAAAAGAATGGGACCCAGAAACAGTACTTGTTGGTTTTAAACTTGAAAGTGATTTAAATGAAGAAGAACTGTTTGAAAGAGCAAAAAATAGAATGAAAGAAGCAAGGGCGAATGTAATGATTGCGAATTCACCACATTCTTTATATTCGCGCGGAGCTGTGCATTATGTAATTGGACAGGATGGTAAAGGGAAGTTGTGTAATGGGAAAGATGAAACAGCGAAAGAAATTGTCAAAAGCTTAGAGTTATTATGTAATCGTGTCACTGCTTTTTAAAATTAAGTTTTTAGATGAGAATGAATCCGCATAGTAATAAGTAAGCGAAACTTTAATTGGTGGGAATTTTACTTTTACACGAATGTGAAGCGTATACCAATCAAGAGCTATACACAGAATAATTGGTGAGGAGTGGATTCTATGGAACATTTATTAAAGCAAGCTATTAAACTTAGAAACGAAAAGAAATATGCGCAGTCTAAAGAGATGCTTATAGGATTAACAAACTTTACAAAGGATGCAGAAGTACTGTATCAGTGTGCGTGGATACATGATGTAATGGGGCTAGAAACAGAAGCAGTTCCGTATTATGAGCAGGCAATCGCAAATGGACTTGATGGCGAATCGCTTTGCGGTGCTTATATTGGTTTAGGAAGTACATATCGTTGTATAGGGGAATATGAAAAGGCAATTACAGTATTAGAAGCTGGGGTGAAAAAATTCCCAGAGAACGCTCCGATGAAAGTATTTTTATCATTAGCAAAATATAACGTAAACGATCACGAATCAGCGATGAAATTATTACTTGAAACTGTCGTGAAAGTAGAGGAAGTAAAAGAATTTGAACGTGCCATTTCATTTTATAAAGACCATTTAAATGAGGTTTTTAAATAAAGGAGTGAACGTATGAAGGCTACACTATCACGAAGGCGAAAAGGTATTTGGATTGGACTCGTCTCTTTAATTATGCTATCAAACTATTTATTGTATGCCCTTCCAATTGTACCAGTTGCGCCGAAAGAAGTTGTGCTTGGGTCATTATTAGATTGCATGTTTGTCATTCCAATCATCACGTATTTCTTCATTATTCGAAAAAGATACTCGTTAACGTATATAGTTCCTGTTGTAATAGCTGGTTATATTTTTGCAAGATTTATTATTCCAAGTGACTATTTACAAGCTTTTTCATTCATCTCTTATATTATTGTTGCGGCTGAAATTGCATTTGTAGGTCTAGAATTATTCCTTCTCTATAAAATTGTTAGAGTGCTTCCTAAAATAATAAAAAAATATAAAGAATATAGAAGAGAAAATTATTCCTTTTCTTATGCAATTGATGCAGCGTTTGACGCTACTATGAAAAGAAGTAAGTTAGTAGATGTCATTCTAACAGAGTGTAAGTTAATCTATTATGCGTTTTTATCGTGGCGTGAAAAAGTACCAACAGGTAAATCTGTATACTCATATCATAAAAAGACTGGTGCTATAGGTGTGTATATCATGATTATTCATGCAACAATAATTGAAAGCATTGGTTTTCATTATTTACTACATCAGTGGAATCCAGTAATAGCATGGATTTTGCTTATTTTAAATGTATACGCGATGATTTATTTTATAGCTGAAATACAAGCGATGCGCAAAAATCCCCTTGTCGTAACAGAAGAACAAGTAATCATTCAAATCGGATTAGGAAAGAAAATTGTTATGCCATTTACACAAATTGATAGTATTGCGTTCTACAAGGGGGAATTGCTAACGGCAAAAGAAAGGAAACAGGTATTGGATGCAACTGTTATGGAGTTCATAAAAGAACCTGCTACTTTTGAAATAACATTAAAAGAGCCAGTGAAAGCGCAGTTGTTATACGGCTTTTCTAAAACAGTAAGTCGTGTTTACTTGAATGTTGATGAAGAACGAAAATTTTATGATGCGGTTAAGGAAAAGTTAAAACATGAGTAATAGTGCTGTTAGTTACATAATAAAAACTCTTTCTAAATAAGAAGGAGTTTTTATTATGTACTTGTATAAATCATTATATAAAAAACTATACACTTCTTTATCGCTATATAAATGGATATAATTGAGGATAGAACTAGCATAAGGGGAAACAAAATAATGAATAAGTTACTTACATCGAAAATTGAAATTATAGAAAGAAAAATCCAGTATAACTCAACAATAGTAGATCACAATTGCTTATTACTTGAAAAGCAATCACAAAGTATCGTTTTATTTCACGAGGTGCAGTATTCATTTACAATGACTGCAAATGATACTAAGTTAACAATCCCAAAAGGAAGTTATACAATCGCATATTACTGGAAAGATCGTCCGTACAATTTATACGTATGGAGAGATATAAAAGGAAAGTATTTAGGTTCCTATTTTAATATCGTAAAAAACACACAAATAAAAGATGCAGTGGTTTCCTTTGAAGATTTAATCATCGATATTATGGTACTTCCAAATGGAGAATACTTCATATTGGATGAAGATGAATTACCAGAACCATTAGGGAATTTCGAAGGTGGTTATGTGAGGAAAGCTCTTTATGGATTAAAAGAAATCATTCAAAAAGAGCTGCCACCAATAGTTTTGGAGACAGCCAGGGTGCAGAGGAAATAAAATTTAATTACATAAATATTTTGAATGGGAATGAGTAGTCTCAAGTTATACGATCTAACTTTTTTAATAAATCTAAGGTTAGTAGCATATTTCTTGAAATTACTCTTTTTTTGTAGAAATTTCGTCGCTTAGTTATTAAATCCCATCAACTGCATTTAGCGTGTGAGTTTTCTTATTGGTTACAGTAGATTAAAGATCAGAAAAAATAGTAAGTAAATGATATTGTTCAAATAAACAACAGTAAAAATGTTCAAACGAATCATATGTATGTTTTGACAAAACCCAGTTGACTTATCGGAAATATTTGTATAATATGTACTTAATTCCATAACGTATTGCCGATTGGAGAAACCAAAGGCATTTTATCTGTTGATAAAATGCCTTTGGTTTTTTTATTGCACAAATACTGAATCTGTTCATTTATATGAATCATTTTAAGGAGGGGAAGAAATGACTGTTTCAATTGATGGGGTATCAAAATATTTTTTGAAACAAACTGGTACGGTTCAAGTGCTAGAGAATATTAATTTTCAATTAGAGAAAGGGGATTTTGTTACAGTAATTGGTCCGAGTGGGTGCGGAAAAAGTACATTACTAAAAATTGTTGCAGGTCTAGATAATGATTTTGAAGGTGAAGTTGTTATTGACGGGGAGCCTATCTTAAAAACGAGCAAGAAACAAGGTTTTATTTTTCAAGAACATAGGCTTTTTCCATGGTTAACAGTTGAAGAAAATATAGCGGCAGATTTGTCGTTAAAAGATAAGTATGTGAAAGATAAGGTGAGAGAATGGGTTGAAATCGTTCGGTTAGATGGCTTTGAAAAATCGTATCCGAAAGAAATTTCAGGCGGGATGTCACAACGTGTTGCGATAGCGAGAGCGTTATAAAGAGATCCAAATGTATTATTACTTGATGAACCTTTTGGAGCGCTGGATGCTTTTACTCGAAGTCATTTACAAGAAGTATTGCTAAATATTTGGGAGCATAAGAAAACAACAATGATATTCGTTACACATGATATAGACGAAGCGATATATCTTTCAAACCGAATCATCATTATGAGTGCAAAACCAGGGAAAATACATAAAGTGATTGAAAATAATTTGCCTTATCCGCGGAATAAAACTTCTCAATCGTTCCAACAACTTCGAACGAAAGTATTACAGCAGTTTGAATATGGAGGGTTGATTCAAACAAGTATATAGGAAAAGGGGGATTTTATATGTATAAAAAATTAAAAATTCTTTCTTTTGTTTTAGCTATATCAGTATGTTTATTAGGATGTGAAAAAAGTACAGCAAGTAGTAAGAAAGAAGATGTAACAATACAAATTGGTATACAGCAAGGATTAAGCCCGCTATTACTAGCAAAGAAAAAGGGGTGGTTTGAAGAGGAGTTTAAAAAAGAAGGAGTTAAAGTGAAATGGACAGAGTTCCAAAGTGGACCTCCTTATTTTGAAGCAATCGCATCAAACCGATTAGACTTTGGTGAAGTAGGGAATTCTCCAGTCATTTCAGCGCAAGCAGCAGGTATTGGATTTACCGAAATCGCCAATACAAGTTATGCGAGAAAAGGAACTGGAATTCTCGTTCAAAAAGATAGCAAAATTGCGAGTGTAAAAGAGTTAAAAGGTAAAAAAATTGCAGTAGCAAAAGGAAGTAGTGCTTTTAATTTATTGTATCGAGCACTTGATAAAGAAGGGATTGATTCAAAAGATGTAAATGTCATTCAATTACAACCAGATGAAGCGCAGCCTGCATTCGAATCAGGATCAGTAGATGCATGGGCGATTTGGGACCCTTTCATATCATTACATACGTTAAATAAAGGTGCGAAGGTGATTGCAGACGGTGAAACATTAAATGTCTCTTCACCAGAATTTTTAATTACGAGAACAAAATTTGCGAAAGAACATCCAGAATTAGTTGAGAAATTCCTCAAAGTTTATGAGAAAGCACGTGTATGGCAAGATGCTAACTTAGATGAAGCAATAAAAGTATATACTTCTGTAAAAAAGATAGATGCGAAGATCGTAAAAGAAGTGTTTAATCACGACAAACCAATTTTAGTTCCAGTAACGAAGGAAATAATAGCAGAACAACAAAAGACAGCGGATTTTCAATATAAGCTCGGTTCTATAAAGAAAGAAATTAAGACGGAAAAAGTTGTAGATAATTCTTTCGTAGAAAAAGCATTGAAAGCGAAGTGAAAAGAGGTTTTGTAAAGTGGGAAATACGAAAGCTGTTATTAAACCAGCGAGTATAACGATTGAGAAAAACAACGTCAAGAAGATGCGAAAGTTAAATGTAAAAGTTTTAGTAAGGGCGATTACTATACCGGTTATTATATTAATAATTTGGCAGTTAGCTGGTGTATTCGGTCTTGTTTCTAAAACAGTTTTACCAACACCATTAGATATTTTTCTAGCTTTCCAAGAGCTTATTAAAACAGGAGAGTTATTCGGCCATTTAAGTATTAGTGTATTTAGGGCTGCGGCTGGTTTCTTTATTGGTGGGGGCTTAGGAATCATTTTAGGAACGATTGTTGGATTTTCAACGAGAAGTGAGCAATATTTAGATCCATCTGTGCAAATGTTAAGAACTGTACCTCATTTAGCTGTTGCACCGCTTTTCGTATTATGGTTCGGTTTTGGTGAAACATCGAAAGTGTTATTAATTGCAGATGGTGCATTTTTTCCTTTATACGTAAACGCATTTTTAGGTATTAGAGGTGTGGATTCAAAGTTATTTGATGTTGCGAGAGTGTTAGAGTTTAGTAAAAGAAAATTAATCACGAAACTAATTTTACCAGCTGCATTGCCTAACCTTTTACTAGGAGCAAGGTTATCGTTAGGTGTTGCATGGGTGAGTTTAGTAGTAGCAGAACTTATGGGGTCTACAGAAGGTATTAGCTATATGATTATGGATGCAAGGCAATTTTCAAATACAGATATTGTATTTGTCGGCATAATTATATTTGCATTTGTTGGGAAGTTTTCTGACTCTCTAGTACGTTTACTAGAAGTGAAGTTTTTAAGATGGCGAGATAACTTTAAAGGTGAGACAGGGAATTAACATATAAATTATTAGGGGTAATTTATATAGAATGTGTTAGTATACGATTCAAAATAAATAAGGGGTGTGTAAAGGTATGGAATTATTATGGTTTATTCCGGCTTATGGAGATGGTCGATATTTAGGAACGACAAAACGAGGAAGAGCAGCTGAATATGGTTATTATAAGCAAGTTGCTGCGGCAGCTGATTATTTAGGATATACGGGTGTTTTACTTCCAACTGGTCAAGGATGTGAAGACCCTTGGGTGTTAGCTTCAGCTCTTGCTGCTGAAACAGAAAAACTAAAATTTTTAGTAGCAGTGAGACCAGGACTAATGTCCCCTACAGTTGCAGCGAGGATGGCATCTACATTTGATAGAATTTCACATGGGAGGCTGCTTATTAATGTAGTAGCTGGAGGAGATCCAGTTGAACTACAAGGAGATGGATTATATCTTGATCATGATGAAAGATATGAAGCAGCGGATGAATTTTTAAAAGTTTGGAAATCGACATTGCAAGGTGAAACGATCTCTTTAGAAGGAAAACATATTAAAGTTACAGATAGTAAAGTTGTCTTCCCACCAGTTCAAACACCATATCCTCCTATATATTTTGGAGGATCGTCAGCTGCTGGAAAAGAAGTAGCAGCTGAACATAGTGATGTATATTTAACGTGGGGAGAGCCGCCAGAGCAAGTGAAAGAGAAAATAGAAGAAGTAAGAAAACTTGCAGAAGAGAAGGGGCGTACAGTGCGATTTGGCATTAGATTACACGTAATTGTAAGAGAAACAGAAGAAGAAGCATGGGAAGAGGCAGAACGTTTAATTCAATATGTGGATAATGAAACAATTGGGCTTGCTCAAAAGACATTTGCAAGATATGATTCGGTTGGTCAAAAACGGATGACCCATTTAAATAAAGGTACGAGAGAGTCGTTAGAGATAAGCCCTAATTTATGGGCTGGAATCGGACTTGTAAGAGGTGGGGCAGGTACTGCACTTGTAGGCGATCCGCATACAGTAGCAAAAAGGATAAAAGAATATGAATCGTTAGGAATTGATACGTTTGTTTTATCAGGATATCCGCATTTAGAAGAAGCGTATGAAGTGGCAGAATTGTTATTCCCATTATTGAAAGACGAGAAGAAAGAAGAAAATAAAATTGTTGGTGAAATGATTGCTGATGCATATGCATTAAAAAAATAGTGAGAAATAAAGTTTCACCTATTTATTGCTTCATTTTGTTTACTGCCTGTTAATACGGTATAAAAAACCCGCAAGTTATTCGCTTGCGGGTTTTCATCGTAAATTATTAGAAAATATGGTAAAATTAAAGGGTAACTTAAGGTGCGGTTGGTTGTTCAATTATCACTTCTCCAAGTAGGAGGGGGGTGATAATTCGTGAGTGAAATAGCGTTGCTATTGCAAGGTGGACTGTTTCTCGTTGCATTGTTAACGTTCGTCGTCGTTTTAATAGACAAGCTCAAAAAATAACAACCCACCTATGCCTATAGAATGTGGGTTGTTTTGTTTGTAAGAAACAAATAGGATAAATGAACAATCCAATCTGCTAAGTTACGTGGACTAGTGTGTAGCCGCACACTAGTCTTTTTTATTTATATACAATTTATAATTGGTTTATGTGATTGTATTGTTCTTTTCATACTCATTATAACACAGTGTCTTTTCATCAAGAAAGGAGACCGTACGTTCTGGTTCCTATTATATAGTAGGTGCTTTTTCTTTAAACAGACCATCCATATACTGTTTTAAACTTTGGACA
Organism: Bacillus cereus group sp. BfR-BA-01349; assembly: GCF_022663795.1. NCBI lineage: Bacteria > Bacillati > Bacillota > Bacilli > Caryophanales > Bacillaceae > Bacillus > Bacillus cereus group sp. BfR-BA-01349. The sequence continues at coordinate 51,499 of NZ_JAKUGE010000017.1, read as the reverse complement.
TAAAATTTCTGTGTATTCACATTATTTACACCGACAATGGGTGATGGAAGGTCAAATCTTTTTTCTGATAAATGAACGACAACATCAAAGATGTCAAACAAACGAATGAAGCAAAACAGACCGTCTTTATCGCTAAGTAAAATAAAGTAATGATTTTCACTACTTGTATTTAGCGTATTCCATAAAGAACTTTTGCTTAAATCACGTACAATGCTTTTTTCTTTTAGTTCCACGAAATCTGCATTTGAGAGAATGGTAGAGATATCAATCGCATCTTGATTTTCAAAGTAGCCATCAACTGTTTGTACAGCGAATGTATAAGCCATTTTTAATATACTCATTTTATATTTACGGTTATCCAATAGCAATTCACGTTGAATAGAACTCGCTACTTTCGTTACACGTTCCTCTTTCCAAATTTCATTATGTAAGGAAATATCGTGCTTTTTACATAGTTTCATAATTAATGCATTAGAATAAAGAATTTCGTCGCTTACTTCGACAACATCAGTCTCAGTAGCCGCAAGTTCTTCACCGTGCTCATTCGTATAGAGTGGGGAATCAATTTGTCTTTTCATTTGTTCAATCTTAAATTGACTCAATTTATGCCTAATTAAAGGACGATCAATATTTGTTGTCATTTGTTCATGACAAGTATCACAAATTGAGTTTGTGAAATAATATCCACATAATATTTCTGGAATGACATATTGTTCACTAAGTTCTTTCGTATCTTTTCTGCAAATGATGCATTGTGTCATTTTTATCACCTTTACCTGCAAATTTGTATGTAATCTCATTGTAGTGTATTTATTGGTATTTTGGAATATTGTAAAGGAAAATATTATGTGAAATTCATACTTATTTTGGTACAATGAAGAGAAGTGCTAGTTTAAAGGAGGCCATTTTTTTGAAATCAAAAGTGCACTTTTGGACATTAGAAGTGCTAATGGTTGTAGGAATCATATTTATTTGCACAAAAATATCATTTTTATTTCAACCGATTGGTATCTTCATATCAACATTATTTTTCCCAATCTTAATCGCGCTTTTTTTATACTTCATATTTAATCCTGTATTAATCTTTTTGGAGAATAAAAAAGTACCTAGAAATTTAGCGATATTGCTGTTATATCTTTTTATCATAACATTAACTGCGGTTGGCGTTGGAGTAGTTGTTCCTACGATTTCACAACAGCTAATGGACTTGGTTAAAAATATGCCAGGCTACATAAAAGAGGGAAAAGTATACATACAAGAATTATCACATCATAGGTTGTTTGAATGGTTATCTACACAAAACTACGTTTCCATTGAAACAATTGAAAAAAATGCGATTGAATACTTAAAAGATATACCAAATACAATTACGTCGAGTGCAACGGCTTTATTTGGTATTATCACGAACGTTGCATTAGTTGTATTTACTGTACCGTTCATTTTATTTTACATGTTTAAAGATGGACATGCCTTTCCAGGGAAAGCGGTAAGTTTATTACCAGAGTCTTACTGTGAAGAGGGGCTTCGTATCATTAAGGAAACGAACGAAACATTATCTGCATATATTCAAGGGCAAGCGCTCGTTTGTATATTTGTAGGTGCGTTTACTTTTATCGGTTATTTAATTATCGATTTACCGTACGCTTTCGTTTTAGGGATTATCGCAGCATTTACAAACATCATTCCTAACTTAGGCCCATTTATCGGAGCAGCACCAGCTGTTATTGTAGGACTGTTCGTATCTCCGATGCAAGCCTTATACGTAATTATTATTGTAACAATTGTACAACAGTTTGAAAGTAATATTATTTCACCACGTATTATGAGCTCGAAATTAAACATCCACCCATTAACAATTATTATCCTAATTTTAGGGGTAGGTAACTTTGCTGGAATCATCGGAATGATTTTAGCAGTACCAGTTTATGCAGTAACAAAAACAGTTGTTTCGAACTTAGTGAGATTGTTTAAGACGAAGAGAAGTAATCGGAAATAGTAAAACCTGAGAAAGATACACCTCTTTTTAAGTGGTGTATCTTTTGTTTATAAAAAAATAATTAAAAGCGGGTTGATTTGATTTTATTATATATTTTTTATACATCAAATTCAGCGATGAACTTGTGGGATATAAGCTCTATAAAACTATGTGGAATCCCTCTGAACTATCCAAATCATTTCCTTACAGCGTGCTATCATCATCATAATCGACTCCTTTCAATTCTATATAGTTAAACGATTAAAGGTGAGTGTAGTACTTGCTTCTACGATCTCGAATTTCATCAATAACTTGTTTATATTGTCTTTCTTGTTTTAATTCATTTTGAGATATTGTTTCTTTTTGAATCGTAATGGTTAAAAAGAATAGGTGAAACTTCATATGTGAATTCCTCCTTTCGAATTGGAATTACAGATGACTACAGTAATGACTTTGTCTTTCTTTTACAGAATCCATAGCCTGATTAATTTGTCGTTCATGAAGCATTTCAGACTCAGAAAATTTATTTTTTTGAATGGTAATGGTTAAAAAGAATACTTTAAATTTCATAAAATAATTGCCCCTTTATAAGTGATTTAGAAAAAACGAGTGTAATAAGAAATTACAGGTGACTACAGTAATGACTTTGTCTTTCTTTTACAGAATCCATAGCCTGATTAATTTGTCGCTCATGAAGCATTTCAGACTCGGAAAATTTATTTTTTTGAATGGTAATGGTTAAAAAGAATACTTTAAATTTCATAAAATAATTGCCCCTTTATAAGTGTTTTAGAAAAGACGAGTGTAATAAGAAGATTGGCGTTCTTTTACTTCGTCCATAATATTTTGGATGTGTTGCTCACGTAAAATCTCTTTCTGTGAAAGTTTACGTTTTTGAATGGTGATTGTTAAAAAGAATGCTTTAAATTTCATGAATATATTACCCCTTTAAAATATATTTTTAATACATTTGAGTGTAGTATGAACTTTTAATGTCAGTTATTTTATCAGTTAGTTGTTTTAACTGTTGTTTACGATTAATTTCAGTTTCAGATAAAGTATTTTTTTGAAGTACAGTCGTAAAAAAGAAAATATGAAAAGTCATAAATGAATTCCTCCTTTCGAAAAGGAATTACAGGTGATCACAGTAAAGTGCTTGGCGCTCCTTAACATCATTCATAGCTTTTTCAATTTGCTCATTATGAAGAATTTCATCTTTGGAAATTGTATTTCTTTGAATCGTAATACTTAAAAACAATACGCTAATAGTCATTGAATGTTGCTCCTTTCTTAGAAAAATAATGTAAGAGACTAAAAAATCGCGCAAAAAAACCACAGGAAGATACAGTTCTCCTATGGCTGGGCGTGAAAAAGCCACAGGAAAGTATACGACCTCCTGTGGCGAATTTATGAATTAAATGAAATAAAGTACGATTTTCAATTCTCCATTAGGGTGGTCGAATTCATATTTAATTGTCCAGAAACCACAGGTGCAGTTAACGCTAAAGTTAATGCATGTAATTGTAATTTCATCATTTCCTTCGACCTCCTTTTAGAATATTTTTCTTACGTTAGTAATTATATACAATTAATGGATAATTGTAAACGGAAAAATTGAAAATTTTTAATTTTGATTAAAATACGTATGTTTTAAAGGGTTTTGAGAAGATGTATTGTAATTAACGAAATATCGATAAAAATGGGGGATGCTAAATGAAATATATGCATCGTAATGTAGTTGTTATGCTAACAATTTTTTTATTTATTACTGCTTGTTCTAGCGGAGAAAGAATAAAAGAAATATGTGATGTGAAACCTAGTGACTTTAAGAAATATGCTGGAACATATGTTGGTAATAACTCAGATGTGGTTGCAATTGTTAATCATTTACCCGGTGGTGGAACAGTTCAAAGTATAAGTTTAGAAAAGTTTGGCGGGAAAATAATAATCATGCTATATGAAAACTTCTCATTTGAGAAGTTTTTTTATTTTTATAGGTAAGCAAAACAAGTTGTTGAAGGGCAGGCTGTCATAGAATATGGTACATATTATAATGAGGAAAAGTTGAGGGGATAAAAATGCGTACAATTTTACTTTTTCTAAACAACATGTCCATCGATAAAATAGAGAACATTAGACATAAACATGATCCTTTATTTGGATTAATTCCATCGCATATAACAATCGTATTCCCATTTAAGAGTAATATTTCAAATGATGAATTAAAATCTCATATTTTTAATGTATCAAAAGGGGGAGGCAAAATTGAAATTGAGTTTGCAAATCGTATCACTAGCGTAGGAAACTATTTGTTTTTAGAAGTTGATAGAGGAAGAAAACAAATAGAAGAACTACATGATAGCCTGTATACAGGACCTTTATTACAATTTTTGAAAGAAGACATTCCGTACATCCCACATGTAACAGTCGGAAGAAAAGAAAGTGCCGAATTAGCTGCTGAAGTAGTGAAGGAGATTCCTAGTTTTCATGGGAAGTTAAATTGTGTGATTGATAGAATAAGCGTGGAGCGAATTGGAGAGAATGGGGAATCAATTATTGAATTTGAAGTGCCATTTTTTAAAAGCGGACAAAAGTCAGCTTTTTATTTCGTAGCATGAAGTAATGCACCAATTGCACCGCTATTACCACCATCTTGTAAAAAGATTGGTGTTTTATTTTGATATTCGGTGTAGCTACTCATAATATGTTGAAGTTGTACGTTATTACATAAAGTCGAACCAATATAAATAATATGTTCAATGTTTTTTGTTTCAGCGAATTGAAGGCTTAATGCAGTAACGACTTCACCGACAAGTCCTTGTATAGTAGCAAGTATGTCTGAGCTATTATATTTCGATTCTGAAATAGCGGCTTTACCAAAATTGCTAGCAGTTAAGCTATTATCAATAGGTGAGAGAATACCACTATAAATATCTCCAACCGTAATATCTAGTTCTTTTCTAGATCCTACTTTTGTTAGAGGGATTACATCTTCAAAATGATCTATATTTGTTAACAATTTTGAAAGTCCCATAATAGTCCCACCGCCAACTCCGGTTCCACCAGCGCGAATATATTGTTCATTATAAACATAATGGATAGAAGTACCTGTACCGATATTGGTTAAAATAAAATTGTTTATAGTGTGTTTTTCTTCTTTTAATATGTATTGGACACCTGCAAGAGTAGATTCAAATTCGTTTAGCTCTATTATTTTATATGAAGCTGTAAGCAGATGCTGTAATAGTTTCGATCTACCACCCGTAATACATATTTGTTTTATGCCATTGTTGTTTTTAATCCAATCTATTATTTTATGTTGTTCATGCGAATAAAATTTTTCAAAAGTTAATAGCTTTTTTTCGTTAAAATAAGCTATTTTCGTTAATGTGCCTCCAGCATCGATACCGATAGTACGTTCCATTTTCCTGCTCCTAACTACGTAATATGTTTTCCTATTTACTTAATTGGTTGAGAATAGATATTTCCAACTGATATAAGGAACACTTTAATCTGCTTGATATATTAATAGTTTTTCTATAGTTACAATAGGCTGGTCGTTTACAGTTGCAATACCTTTACCAAGAATAAAACCTCGGCGATTGCGCGTTAGCTCATAATGTAAATCAAGTTTATCACCGGGATATGCTTTTCCGTGGAATTCAACTCCATCTAAAGAGGAGAGGAATCCTAGTCCTTCAGAATCACTTGTATGTACAAATGCACTAAGCTGGGCAAGTGATTCTACAATTAACATATGAGGCATATGTTTTTGACTATCATTTATAAACCATTCGTTATTTGTAATGAGTTTATATCCTGTAACGGATTCACCTTGTTTTACATTTGTTACTTTATCAATCATTAAAAATGGATAACGATGGGGAAGCGTGTCTTTAATATGCATATGAAAGTACCTCCAATTAATAATACCCCTGCTAAAGTTAAGCAGGGGAGTGGGAACTAATTTTTAACTAATTCATCTACTTTTTCAAGGACGAAAATGCCGCTATTTCTAATATTTTCAACAACTTGTTGCAAAACTTCTTTATCTTGAACGAGTGCAATACGTACGAAGCCTTCTCCATGAGGTCCAAATGCATGACCAGGTGTAACAACGACATTCGCACGATCCATTAATGCATAAGCGAAGTCTAGAGAAGTCCATCCTTGTGGAATTTCAGCCCAGACAAACATACTACCAGCTGGCTTATCGACATTCCAGCCAAATGTTCGGAATCCATCGACTAAAGTATCTCTCCGTTCTTGATAAATATCGCGGTTTTTCTCACAAAATGCAGCGCCATTTCTTAGTGCTGCAGATGCCGCTTTTTGAATTGGTAAAAATACACCGTAATCGGTATTAGATTTAAATTGAGTAAGTGCACGAATAATTTCTTCGTTTCCAATCATATATCCAATACGGCTACCTGCTAAACTATAACTTTTTGACAAAGAATAGATTTCTACACCAACTTCTTTAGCACCAGGTACAGAGAGGAAGCTAATTGGCTTATTACCATCGAAATAAAATTCAGCATAAGCAAAATCATGGACAACGATAATATTATGCTTTTTCGCGAATGCGATTACTTCTTTAAAGAAATCTTCATGAGCTATTGCTGGAACGGGATTCCCTGGGAAGTTTAAAATCATCATCTTCGCTTGATCGGCAATTTCTTCAGGGATGACTTCTAAGTCTGGTAAGAAATCATTCTCTTTCGTTAAAGGCATGTAGTAAGATGTTGCACCAGCCATTTGAATACCTGTTTCATAAGCTGTATATCCTGGATCAGGAACTAATATAATATCACCTGGATTTGCATAAACCATAGGTAAATGAACGAGCCCGTCTTGTGAACCCATTAATAATAAAACTTCTTTATCCGCATTTAATAAAACGTTATGAGTGTTGTTGTAATATTCAGTTACAGCTTCGTGAAATTCTTGAATACCGGATAATGTATACCCGTAGCTCTCTTTTTCACTCGCTGTATGTACCATTGTTTCTCTTACAAAATCAGCGGGCGGCATATCAGGATTTCCGATGCTCAAATCAATCATGTTATGACCTGCTGCAATTTTTTCTTTTTTATAGGCTCCTAATTCACTAAATATAGAAGATTGGAATGCTTTCATTCTAGTTGCTAACGTGTAAGTCATCAAAACCCCTCCTAAAAACAGTGCTTTCATTCTGCGTTTTTAATTATTCTGAAAACACATGTTTACATTTTATCATTTTTTTATGAAAATTAAAACGATTGATAAATTTAGAGGGAGGATTAGCCTATTTTGAAAAGTAACGATGTAAATAGCGTAGATATATTAATTGAAATGTGTATTATATGATTCATTTTATATAACTTAAGGTATTTTCTAGTTTTTATTAAGTATATTTCTCATGTTTTGAATGAAAAAGAATACGAAAACAAGGGCTATTTTTGCGGACGATTTCTAAAGTGAAATAACGCAGAAAATATTTTCTGCGTCTCCTCTGAAATGTAATCATTTCTTTTTATATGTGCATAATTTTTCGGCTGTCAAAAAGTATACATTTAATGTACCGTCGGCAACTTTTAAAGTTTGGTCCGATGTAAATGAATTACCATAATCAATGTGATATACATTAGAATTTTTGACAAATGAGCCTTTATATAAATCGTCTTTATTCTTTGTTGTTTGCATTTCTACTAAATTTTGCACAATTTCCTCTTTATTTTCTTTTTTGACAACTGTTTCAAATTTATAATATACAGGGCATTCACCTTTTTTATTGTCAACGACTTCCCAAGAACCGTATATATCGTTATTGCTGCATCCACTAAGTAGGATGATTAGTATAGGAATTGTAAGTAGAACCTTTTTCATTTTGTGCTCCTTTCTTTTAAATTTGAATAAACGTGCGAATACGATAGGGATATTATAATAAATAAAGTTTAAATTTTTTTAAAGAATTATTTAATTTCATATAAAAATTTAGGAGAAATTAAATAAGCATGAATCTAGTGTAAAGTCAGATTCATGCTAGTACTATAGCCTATGTTATGTCTTTTTTGAGGATAAATAAAGAGGAAAGCAGAATTACTATTCCATTTAATATATATACGCTTGCAATCATAAAGGCTAACGTACCTGCATCGAATATAGAAGCAAATGTTGCGATAGTCAAAAAGATAATGGGAGTCAGTAGTAAAAATATGAAACCTGCCACGATTCTTTTTTTAAAACTATGTCCAGATAAGGAAATGGCTAAAAAGTTTAGGATGCTAAACAGAGCAATTGCAAAGAGCAGGACAATAAATACTTGGATGCCATCAGACATTTTACCACTCCTTTTATAAAGAGTACTTTTTATAATCTATTCGAAATAAAAGGGGGATACTCCTTTAGGTAATTTCAATAAACGTAATAAATAGGCGTATTATAAAACAAAGAAGTATGGATTCAATATTAGATCCATACTTCTTTGTTTATTTTATAAATTCGCAGATTGTGAATGCTGTTTTTCATAATGTTTCTGCTTAGAAAGGGAAATAGAAATAATCAATAATGAAACGACTCCGAAGATGAGAACCATATATTGTAACCCAATTGTATCTAAGAAGAAGCCTGTTCCAAGTAAGACGATTTGGAACATAACCCTCTCAAACATATTACGGAATGAGAAGAGGCGACCGTGATAACTTTTTTCCACTTTCGTTTGGAAAATCGTCGACATAATAGGGAAGAAGCAGCCAACACTAAACCCAAATAAACCAAATGATGTAAGAGCCATCCATTTTATATCGCTAAAGAACAATGACAGATGTGCAAAAGCAGTACAAACTGCGAAGAAATATAGTAATTTTTCAGGTTTGAAATGATCAGATAGACGTTTAATTACGAAGGCACCTAACATAAATGCGACACCTTCAATTGTATATATGAACCCTTTAATCGTAGGATCATGTTGCATTTCGCTAATGTTAATAACCATTAAATTAAACCCAGCTATAAATAATAGAGGGATGATACTTAATATAAGTGCTGTAAAAGCAATAGGAATTCCTTTTAAAATACGAAATACTTCCATAAAGCTATTATCTTTTGCAGCTTGTTTACTTGGTGTTGTTGATTTCTTGTCTTCGAATTGTAGGAAGAAAGTCGAGAGGAATAATAAGGCGTATGTTGCCATTGAGAAGGCATACATGTACTGTAAACTCATCACAACTAAAAGAATTCCACCTAGTGAAGTACCTGCAATACGAGCGATTGTACCAACATTCATATGTACACCATTCATTTGTAATAACTCATGCTCACGTACGATGAGTGGAATTACAGATTGTAATGCAGGGAAATAAAATGCTGCTGAAATTTGAAGAGCAACCATAAATGCAATCATAAATGCGATACTTTCAAATTGAATAGCAAAAAACATGAAAATAACACTTAAAACTCGACCAAACCCAGCGTAAAGAAGAACTTTTTTCTTTTCATACTGATCGATGACACGGCCAGCCATAGGTCCAACTAGAACACCGGCTAATAGTCCGATAAATAATATAACTGATTTCATGAAATCAGAAGGGACATATTTTTGCATAAATTCAAGGTTGCCAAGAATACCAAGCCATAATCCTAGACCTGCAATAAACTCCCCAATTAAAACAATCCAAACGTTTTTATTACGCCACATAACATAAAACCTCTCCGTCTTTTAAAATGAAAAACGCGTATATAAAACCTCCTTATTTATGTAGTATTTTTATACGAACTTTTTTAGAGTCAGAGTCTATATTACGTGTTTCATAATTGGATTTCAATCTTTTTGATTGGTCAAAAATTTGATGTGTTAATTGATGAAATAAGTGAATCAAAACGTAAAAAATTTATGATTAAAGCTAATAGAAAGTAAGGGGACATATAAAAAAGCAAGAACGTATAACTACGCCTCGCGTTTCTCAAGTACAAAATTAAATATTAGATTCACTTAGCAACATTTACGCTCTTGTCCAATAGCTAAAGCGCTAAAAGATAGTGGGCCAACAACTTCTGCGCTTGCACCACTAGTAAGGTTTTCTACAGTTAATGAATATTCGTGTGTTCCACTGCTAACGTTTTGATCTATAGCTTGAAATGTTTGTACATAGAATTGTTCAGAATCTGTAGATTCAATACCTACTTGTGCATTAAAAATTTCAATATTATCACGGAAAATTCGGAATAAAACTTGTGAAGTCTCAGTTATACCTTCTATACCAATTGTAGCGATTAATTCTACTCGATTATTACGTGAATCTCTACTTGAAATTCGCAATTTCAAATTTGCTAAAATTGCTTTATTTGGAGAAGATGGGATTGCAAAAGTTGTTTCACCAGTTTTACTAATAGGTTGAGTAGCTTGGTAATCAATGATATGAGTCATATTCTTCACCTCCTCATATACTAGAATATGAAAATAGTGAATAATTAGTTTGGACAAATACTAGATTATTTAATAGAGTCAACAATAATTATTGAAAAGAAGAAATTCACATAAAAGCATTAAGAATATATCACAATAAGATGATATTTTTCTTAATGCTTTTTGTAATTAAGCAGAATATTCTTCTTTACGTACTTCAAAAAATTCATTACGTCGTAAGTAATTATAAATTTTCTCTGAAACCTCTTCTTCTTCAGACACTAAGAAACGATGATCAAAAGCGTAGAAAGATTGACCTTTAATTAATTTTACGTAATACATATTAAACGCCTCCTGACACTAGATTATTACTTGCTTCATATTATGATGGCCTATATGTCTGCTAAAAATACTTGGAGTTTCAAAGGGGATGAGTAAAGGGATAAAAGGGCTTACAATTCTGTAAGGTTTATGTCACCTTTTTCGATAGTTCGTATTTACCAGTTTCTTCTATAATGCAAATAGGTTACATAAAATAAGGGGGTAAAAAGATGGATGAAATAATTGGAGAAGTTGTAGCTGGTATTTGTGAATTTGTAGTGGAAGTAACAGCGGATGCTATAGGAAATTTAGTTTCTGGAAATGATGAGGAAAAAGAAACATTATAATAATTTGTAAAAGAATAAAGTTGATCAAATTATAAAGGCTGATTTCTAAAGAGAAATCAGCTTTTTTATTTTTTACATTACATTAACTTAATTTGAATATTCATTTGTTATCATATTTAAGAAGCCTATATAAGGAGGTGAATAAACAAATATGTCGAATTCAGGGCCTGATTTATCTGTTTCTCGTTTGATTGTGGTAAATATAGAAGAAAAAGAATATCATTTTATTGTTCGTGAACATCCGATTGTAGGGAAATTTATATCGCTATTTGAAAATGGGAAAGAATACGGTTTAATAGATAAACAAATCGCTAATAAAGATAAATTTATTACATCGGAGCTTACTAAGTTAGATTATTTTAATATAGATGTTTTATATCTTACACCTGGGTGGATATGGATTGGTATGGATCAATTTGGTTTACATGCTCGTGAGGCTACTTATAACGAAGTAGATGTTATTATGAAGTTGAAAGAGGATTTATATTATATAGATATATACGAAGAAATAAAAATGTAGTAAATATTTATTCAGGTTAGGGGGGAAGTTCCCATAGCCTTTTTTTGTTTAATAATAAAATGTAAAATTATATTATTTTAATGAAAGGTAATATGATAAGAAGTGAGATGAAAAGAGGATTTGAAAATACATTAAGAGAATTGTAATAATTATATGAGTCGTATATGTAAATAACAATAGAAAGAAGATGCTAATATGAGTAAAGAAGAGCTTGTGAAAAAACAGTTTGGCAGCAATGCAGATAAATATGTAAATAGTAAAATACATGCTAAAGGACTGGATTTACAATATGTAGTTCAACAAGTTGAGTCTCGTCATAATAATCGTCTTCTTGATGTTGCTACTGGTGGCGGGCATGTGGCAAATATGTTAGCACCTATGTTTGAAGAAGTAGTTGCACTTGATTTAACAGAACAGATGTTAGAAAAAGCAAAAGTTTTTATAAAGCAGAATGGTCATGAAAATGTATCTTTTGTAGCAGGAAATGCAGAGAATTTACCATTTGCAGACCATTTTTTTGATACAATTACATGCCGGATTGCAGCCCATCATTTTACGAGTCCGGCTCAATTTATTTATGAAGTAAATCGTACGTTGGAGGATAATGGATTATTCATCTTAATAGATAATGTTTCGCCAGAAAATAATGAATATGATACATTTTATAATTTTATAGAAAAAAAGCGTGACCCAAGTCATGAACGAGCTCTAAAAAAGACAGAATGGCTTACTTTATTAGAAAAAAACGGTTTGCAAATGCAGTCATGTCTTACTTTTGATAAGAAGTTTGATTTTGACTGGTGGTGTAATATGATGGATGTCCCTTTACAAAAGCGTGAAAAATTAACAGAATGTATGATGAAAGCACCAAACGAAATGAAGGGATATTTTAATATTCAATTTAAAAATAATAAAGTAGAATCGTTCTATACTGAAATGGCTATGTTTATATGTAAAAAAAGTACAACGTTAAAAAGATAAATGTGTTGCAGTCTTTCTGAAGTACGATATACTTAGTACAGAGAAACTGAGAATTGAGGAATAGTTATAATGATTCGTGTACGCATTGAAGGTACTGAGGAAGAAATGCTTGAATTTATGGGGAAAATGCCAGACATTCCTGGATTTGAAAAGACACATATGAGAGAGCCGAGAAAAGGAAATAACCCGAAATACGATTCAAGTAAAAATGTACTTGCATATTTGTCTTATAAAAAGATTGAAGTCGCCAATAAATAGGCGGCTTTTTTAGTTTGCGCTGTTTCACCGCCTTGTCTTTTTTACATAATAATAATAGTAGATTATGCTCAAGAGGGGTGAGAATAGTTAATAAGAAAATTATCTTTTTTGGAGACTTTGGTATTGATGACGCCGTAGCGTTAATTTATGCAAATAAAACATGTAAATTAGATATTCTAGGTATTGTTGCTGAGTACGGGAATGTATCACGAGATATCGTTACGGAAAATGTTTATTTTTTAGAAAGGTACTATGCTACACAAGTGAAAATTATTGAAGGTGCGAGTAGACCGATGACAGCTGAAGAGCCTTTGTTTTTCCCTGAAATCCACGGGGATCACGGTTTAGGTCCTATTATTCCACCTGAGATGAGAATTTGTAAACGAGAAAATTTTTGTGAATTAATCAAATTAATCGAACCTTGTCCAGAAGATATTATAATTGTGGCGACAGGGAGACTAACGACGCTTGCTACGTTATTTTTATTGTATCCAAATATAATGGATCGTATTTGTTCGTATTATATAATGGGCGGCGCTTTCCTATTTCCAGGTAATGTTACACCAGTATCTGAAGCGAATTTTTATGGTGATCCAATTGCAGCAAATATTGTTATGAAATATGCGAAAAACGCTAGCATATACCCGTTAAATGTAACACAGGGCGCGCTTATAACACCTGAAATGGCCAATATAATAGATAAACAAGGAACTGGACAGGCGAAACTCATTAAACCAATGATTGATTTTTATTATGAGAACTTTTATAAAAAAGAATATCCGGGTATTGGTGGAAGTCCTATACACGATTTACTACCGTTTATCTCGTTTATAAATGACAGTATTTTCGAATATAAAAAATCGGCAGTGTGGATTAGTACGACAAATGATGTGACTAGGGGCCAAAGTGTAGCAGACTTTAGAAAAATAGCTGAGCCAACAAGGTTTGATGATCGGCCGATTCAAAGAATTGCTGTTGGTTTTAACTATGCAGCTTTTAAAGAAGAGTTTATGCGAACAATATTGAAGCCAGATTGTCCTTAATGTGTGTAATAACAAGTCGGATAAATCGTTAGTTCAAAAAAAGGTTTAATCTGTGTGTATTATTCTCAAAAATCTTAAAGTTGAACAACATGAATAACTTATGAAAAATGTCACATAACTAATGGTAAGCAATTGTTTCTAATTATATTTTGATTGGTGAAATGTAAAGGAGGTTATTATATGATTTGGTCTTTAATCGTCGGTGGTATATTAGGATGGCTTGCGAGCTTAATTACTGGAAAAGACGTACCTGGTGGTGTAATTGGTAATATTATTGCTGGTATTATCGGTTCTTGGGTTGGTTCGAAATTACTTGGTAGTTTTGGTCCAGTCATTGGCGGATATGCAATTATTCCAGCTTTAATCGGTGCGATCATTTTAATTTTCATCGTAAGCTTCTTATTACGAGCAATGCGAAAATGAATGTAAGGACTGTTTACATTTGTAAGCAGTCCTTTTTATATGTTATGCTAGTATTATACAATCAGGAGGTGTCAGCATTGAAAACATTCACAGTAAATTTCCATCAAGAAGATAATGCTAAAGCGACAACAGTACATAAATTAAGTGAAGAGGACTTTAACAAAGCAACAGAAAAAGGCACTCGTCATCTATTTGATTTAGATACAAACGTTGGATTCTTCGTATTCTTTGATGCAGAAGATGCAGAAGGAAACGATCAATACTTAATGTTACAATACGAAGGTGATCATGAAGAGCCAACTGCGTGCTACGGATTTGATTTAAAACTATACTATCAATTTTTAGCACTGTACTTAAACGATCTTGAGTTCCAAGGTGAAACAGATGAGGAAGAGGAAGAATACGGTCCAATTCATCATTTAGCGCATTTACTTTATCATATTGTTGAAGATGGTAAATCAATCGAAGTGTAATATACATATTTGAAGCTGCCCTTTTTGGGCAGCTTTTTTATATGACATTGGAATGGTGTACTGTGAGCTAAATAAAGTGAAACTTTAATCAGTGGGGTGTTCATCCCCACTGATTATCAGCCCTCACCAATCGGGCTTTTACGGACAGCAGGCCCCCACCTAACTTCTTTGTTTCCGCTGAATTTTGAGGTGGGGATCTTACTGCCCGGCAAATAGCGGGATAAATTAATAATAGAAATTTATTTATTACTTTCATGTTAGCATCGTAAAACACCTGTTATAATGATTGTAATTAAATTCATGGAGGCTAATTTTATGCTTGTAGATGTAAAAGCTTTTATTAAAGCTGCAGGTTTAACATGTATTTCATCATTAAGTGGAGATAACACGTTTGCTTATAATCTTGAAACTGTAAAAAATACTATCGCTACATTTTTTAAGAAGCTAAGATTTACCGTATAATTTTATTTTAACCAGTAGGAAAAGAGTAATCACTTCCTACTGGTTTTTTTCTGTTTCAAGGAGCTGTTGTGAGAGCATGTTTTAAGTTATAGATAGAGGATATTATCATTGAGAAGAGAAGGTTTAAATAAGGAGATGAAAATGGTTTCGTTTATCAGGAGGTAGTTACTTCGGATATAACAGACTTGGTTACTTTTTAGAAACAGCTTTTGTAATATATTTTGTACAAGCTTTTGGAGAGAGTGAAGCACTGACTTTTTTGGAACAAACATAATTTGAAAAGTAGTGTAATGGGTTGGTTAACGAAATGAATAAGATGCAATAGGGGGTAAAGATGATGAAAATATATTTAAAAATAGTTATGTTATTTTTGGTGTTTACATGTATGTTTGCGCTAGCCGCATGTAAAGAGACAGACGAAAAAAAGGAAACAAATCCAACCTCGGAAAATAATAAAAATGAACAAAGTAATTTTTCAGAAGAACAGAAAAATCCTGAAGCAAAACCAAGCAATGAAAAAACAACAAAACCATCGCCTGACCCAGATTCGAAAAATAGAACACTTAATCAAAAATCAATTAACCACGTTAAAGATTTGTTTGAACTCGCAAAAGAAGGAAAAGTACCTAATGTACCATTTGGAGCCCATACAGGGGATATTGAAGAAATTGAAAAAGCGTGGGGGAAAGCAAATAAAACCGAATATGCAGGGAACGGAATGTACGCAACTTTTACAAATAAAAATATTGTTTTCGGATTTAATAAAGGGTCACAAGTTTTTGATGTACGCTCATATCATGCAGAACTAAAATTGATTACATTACAAGAAATTGAAAAAGCATTAGGAAAACCATCTTCAGTTAAAGAGAATGGTGAAGATAAAATATATGTATACAAAGTAAATAACCAGTATGAGCTGAAATTTGTCATTCCAAAATCGACTGGTAAGGTAGATCATATTTCTGTATTTTCACCAGAGGATAGTATTAATAAAATGGCAGGATAAGAAATTAAGTGATTTCAAAAACACCTCACTTTCCTTAAATGAGGTGTTTTTAGTTGTAAATAAGGAACGTCTCCTGCCATATAAAACATACTTTCATACGCGAAATACTTCACTTTTGTTTTTTAATATTCATCCAATAAGAAATATTGATCTACTGAAAAAGTAGTAACCTATAAATTATGTGTAGGCTGGTTCGTGATTTTTTTACGTTCTAAATTTTGAACAAACAGTGCTTGAACAATACCTCCAATTAATAAGAAACTAGCACAAATATAAAACAGCATACTTCCATTTAACTTACTTAATAAAACTGCACCAATAACTGGTCCGCACGTTCGAGATATATCCCAGTGTATACCGTAAATTGAAAAATATAAACCACGTTTATTGTGAGGTGCAATTTCTGAAACGAATCGTAATAAGTGGTTTAGAGCAATACTTTCTCCAATGACTAAAAAGAGTAAGGTGAAGAATAACGACAATATCGTCGTTGAATAACTAAAGCCAACTGCAGCTATTGTATAGCAGGCGTAAGAAATAAGGATGATTTTCGCCATAGAAAATCGTTCAGACCATTTTACGAGGAAGATTTGTAGTATGATTTCCAAAATGGCTTTGCATGTTGAAATAAATGCGAGTATGAATACGAGATTAGGAAATACATGTTCTGCAAAAATACGATAATTCGTCTCAGTTTGTGCATAAAAAAAGCTAATAGGGAGTGTAGAAACCATAAGACCGAATATAGCATAATGTTTAAAAATAAATTGCTTTGGTGAACTTGCCTCAACTGTTTGTTTCGACTTACTCATAGGTGGAACGGTTTCTGGGAGCTGGGTCCAAACAACAACGGCATATATCGTAAGGGTTACACTTTGCACGATAAATAAATATTCTGGGTGAGTATTATAAAAACATGCACCGATTAAAGGGCCGACTACGGATCCAATTGCTCCCATCGTTTGTAGGAGAGCAAAAATTTCTGCTTGCTGCTCTTGTTTTGTTAAATCAGCAATTTGTGCACGCTGAGCTGGAATGTATAAGGAACGGCCAATACCATTAATGACATATAACAGTGCAAATATAAAAACAGATTGAGCGAAAACGAAACTGCCGATTGCAACACCTTGTAGTAATAATCCGAGTAACATAATCTTTTTTCGGCCATATTTATCAGTAATTCCTCCAGCAATAAGCGTAAATAAAATGTCTGAAAGTGGCTGTAATCCGAAAATTAGCATAGTTATTATTACATTGCCGTTTAACATTTTATTGACGTAAATAATCATAATGAGAGCTAACATAGATTCAGTCGTTCGGGTTAATAATTCACCACACAATCTAATAAAAATAGGTTTATTGTAACGAAGTAAGAGATAATTCAATATTAATTCCTCCTTTCTATATTGAAATGATAAGATGAAAGGAGAGTTGGAAAAAGGGTAGAGACTATAGGGAGGATTTTTCACCTTTTAGGGGGAGTATGATGTTTATTTTAGATCAATACATTGAACTATGGATTGCTTATGGAAAAGGAAAAAAAGAGGGAGAACGATTGGAAGTAACAGTGCAAAATATATCTGGTACATTATTTTGTACAGAGCGCAATAGTAAGTTAATTATAAAAAAATTAGATGAGTTAAATTGGATCAAGTGGTTTCCAGGTCGCGGCAGAGGAAATCGGTCTAAGTTAATATTTCAAAAGTACCCGATATCTTTAATTTTAGATAGAGGAAAAGAAATAACGAAAAAAGGGGATGTGAAAAGCGGAAGTATATTTGTGGAACGCTATAGCTCACATTTTCCATCAGTAAAGGGAGAATATCATTCCTGGGTGGATTCAATATTTGGTCATAAGGTTGAAATGACATCTGAAGGGAGAAGAGATGTACTCCGGTTGCAAGTACAAATGAATTTAGATATCACATTAGATCCTGTATACGCTACAATGCGCTCAGAATGCCATATGGTAAAACATATATTCGACACACTCGTGTATGTAGACGGTAATACAAACATTATAGAGCCAAGACTTGCATTTCACTGGGAATATAATGACGCTGAAAAAATATGGACGTTTTACTTACGAAAAGGAGTTCACTTTCATAATGGAAAACAACTTACTGCACATGATGTTATATACTCGTTGAATCGATTTATGAAGCTGGAAAATAATGCACACGCATGGATGTTACAACACGTTGAAAGTATCCGTTCAGTGGATGACTACGTTTTCGAAATTCAATTACATACAGAAAATCGAATGTTTTTACATATGCTAAGTGCAGAACAGTGTTCTATCGTGAATGAAGATGAAGCAGGAGGGCTAATTGGAACCGGGCCTTTTCAATTATATAAAAGTAATGAAAATCTGTTCATTTTAGAAGGACATCCTTTATATTTTCGTGAAAGACCTTTTTTAGATCGTGTTGAGTTGTGGAATGTAGAACAAGGTGTAGGTACATACGATGTTTTAGTAAAGGCGCAGTATAAAGATAAAGAAAAACATAATAAAGAATTGTCTCGGCTTGAGTCGAACGTGACATATATAACATGTAATCTTACGAAAGAAGGACCAATGCAAGATGAGTTATTTCGGAAAGCGTTATATAACATCATTCATGGTTATACAATCGTTCAAGAACTCGGCGGAGAACGTGGAGAAGTGGCAAAAAAACTAATATTAGCAGGTGAAAGCATTGTAGAGATTGAGGAAGATGTAGAAAGTTTAATTAAAAGGAGTACTTATCATAATGAAGTGCTACAACTCTACACATTTACAGGACGAGATCATGTTGAAGATGCACAGTGGATACAAAAAGAGTGTGCGAAATATGGGATTCGTGTAGAAAATAATTTTCTTGATATAGAAGAGCTATTGGAAGTAAGTACGATACAAAAGGCTGATATGATGCATGATAGTGCCACAATTAGTGAACGAATAGAAGATAGTCTATTATATATGTTTCTTACAAAAAATAGTTTTATTCATGGACAAAGCAGCATGGACTTTCATGAAAAGTTGTCTCCTTATTTTAGACAAGAAGAATTAGAGAAAAGAGTTACACTGTTACGTGATATCGAGGATACTTTGTTACGTCAAATTCATATTATTCCTTTATATCGTAATAAACAAGAGGTAAGTACACATGAAAAAGTTCAAAATATAATGATTAATTCACAAGGTTGGATTGATTTTTATAATATTTGGTTTAAGTCTTGATATATAAGGGCTTTTGCACATTTTCATAAGGTGTGTAAGAGCCTTTTTTGTATGTAGGAATAGGTTTGTTTTACACATTGTTACGCTACTTGTGATAAAAGTTTATTTACGGCGTAACAGTGTTATGTTACATTATTATCAGGAAGGAGTGTTATACAGTTGAGTACAGATTTAATTTCAAAAAAAGATTTATTAGAACTAACTGGTATTTCATATGGACAGTTATATAGGTGGAAAAGAAAAAATTTAATTCCGGAAGATTGGTTTGTACGAAAATCAACGTTTACAGGTCAAGAGACATTTTTTCCGAAAGAAAAGATATTAGAGCGTATCGATAAAATCCAAACGATGAAAGAGGATTTATCACTTGATGAACTAGCTAACATGTTTTCACCGAGTGTGAGAGAAATTCTTTTAACAAAGGAAGACATTTTACGCAAGGGGATTGCATCAGAACCAGTTTTACAATTTTTCATAGAACAAACGAATAAAAGAGCAGATTTTCAATTTGTAGATATTCTTTATGTGTACATGTTAGAAGAATTACTACAATCAGGAGAGATTAGTTTAGAAGAAGGAAAAATGGTCTTGCAAGTTTTACGTGAAAATTATGAAGCAATTAAACATAAAACTTGTGACTTAATCATTGTCCGAAAGTTAGGGATTTCTACATGTTTATTAGTTTCAAACGTGGACGATTTAATTTTTGAAAAAGGCACCAAAATCGTTTTACGCGAAGCGATTATGAAATATACCGAAGCATTAAAAACTAAATTGTTGTAGTGGAGGAGAAAGTATGCGTACAGATAATTTGATTATAAATGGTTACGGTTCATCGAATGGCGGCGAGTTTCATAAAGTGCAATTAAACGGAAAAGGAACTGTGAATGGAAATGTTGAATGTGAGCAATTTGAATGTAACGGTTACGGTGCAGTTACTGGCAATTTGAAAAGTAGTAGTGCACGAATTAGCGGATCTGGTAAAGTTGATGGCACAGTTCATGCTGAAACGATGCGAATTGATGGAAAAGCAACAATTACGCAAAATGTAAAAGCAAACAGTTTGAAAATTGCAGGAAAAGGTACGATAGGTGGAAATGTCACTGGTGAAGAATTTAAAGTCAATGGTCAAGCTACAATTGACGGTAATTGTGAAGTGGATACTTTTTCTTCAGAAGGACAATTTACAATCGGTGGTTTATTAAACGCAGATGAAATTAATATAAATATTCACGGTACATGTCGAGCGAAAGAAATTGGTGGTCAAACGATTAAAGTAAGACATAGATCAGGTACATTTAGTAGGCTATTTAAAACAGTGTTTGGCTTGCAGTTAGAAGCTGAACTATTAGAAGGTGACAATATCGATATTGATTATGCTCACATAAGAACAGTAAGAGGAAACAATGTTACAGTAGGAGCAAACTGTGAGATTGAACTGATTGAATATACTGGTGTTCTTACTGTTGATAAAAATGCAAATGTAAAAGAAATTAAGCAGGTTTAACGGAAGGGAGAAATCAGTATGGAACATCCACATAGTCTGACAGTAAATGGTTCTGGTAATTCAGCAGGCGGAGATTATAATAAAGTGAAGATTCGCGGTGAAGGAACAATTACGAATGATATGAGTTGTAATGAGTTTAAAACGTACGGAACGAGTGATGTACGCGGTAATATGAAAGTGAAAAATTATGTCGTGTATGGAGATAACGAAGTACAAGGAAATGTAGATGCGGAATATGTAAAAGTATATGGTAATACACAAATTCATGGTGATGCTCATATTGAAAAAACAAAAGTTAGAGGTATGATAAATATTGAAGGAAAGTTTTCAGGTGATTTCGTAGATGTAAAAGGTGCTTTAAATGTAAAGGGAGATATTGAAGTAGAAGATTTATCATTAACTGGTGGTCTTGAAAGTGATGGATTACTTAATGCTGAAAATATTGAAATTTCACTTCGTTATGAAGGCAGTAAGATAAGAGAAATTGGTGGTAAAAAAATTACCGTTCGTAAAAAAGCGAGATTTATTCCTTTTACTAGTCATGCTGGGAGCCTCCAAACTTCGATTGTTGAAGGAGATGATATCTATTTAGAACATACGATCGCTGAAGTGGTAAGAGGCAACAACGTCACAATTGGTCCTGGATGTGAAATTAGTGTTGTAGAATATCATACTAGTTTTAATCAAAAAGGTAATGCAGTCGTAAAAGAACATAAACAAATATAAGTAGTATGAGGGAGAGCAAGAGATATGGTTGAGAAGAATAATAAGCTCGGCTTTGTTGTGGCGGGCTTATTGCTAGGTATTTTAATGGCATCGATGGATAATACCATTGTCGTAACGGCGATGGGAACAATCGTTGGTGACTTAGGAGGCCTTGAAAACTTTGTATGGGTCGTTTCTGCCTATATGGTCGCAGAAATGGCAGGCATGCCGATTTTCGGTAAGCTATCAGATATGTATGGTAGAAAGAGATTCTTTATTTTCGGTTTAATTGTCTTTATGATTGGTTCGGCACTTTGTGGTACTGCTGAAAATATTACACAGTTAGGTATTTATCGTGCCATTCAAGGTATTGGTGGCGGGGCATTAGTGCCGATCGCGTTTACTATCGTTTTTGATATTTTTCCACCTGAAAAACGCGGGAAAATGGGTGGTTTATTCGGAGCTGTATTTGGATTATCTAGTATTTTCGGGCCATTACTTGGCGCATATATTACCGATTACATTAGCTGGCACTGGGTATTTTATATTAACTTACCACTTGGCATTTTAGCACTTATTTTTATTACATTCTTTTATAAAGAATCACGCGTTCATAGAAAGCAAAAAATTGATTGGTTTGGCGCAATTACTTTAGTTGGTGCAGTAGTTTCTTTAATGTTTGCGCTTGAACTAGGCGGACAAAAATATGATTGGGATTCTAGCTTTATTTTAAGTTTATTTGGTGGATTCGCTATTTTAATCATCGCATTCATTTTTATTGAACGAAAAGTAGAAGAACCAATTATTTCATTTGAGATGTTTAAGCAGCGCTTATTCGGAATGAGTACAATTATTGCATTATGTTACGGTGCTGCATTTATGGCAGCAACTGTTTACATTCCGTTATTCATTCAAGGTGTATACGGCGGGACTGCAACAAACTCAGGATTATTACTTTTACCTATGATGCTAGGATCAGTCGTAACAGCGCAGTTAGGTGGATTTTTAACGACTAAGCTGAGCTACCGAAACATTATGATTATTTCTGCTGTTATTATGTTAATCGGATTATTCTTATTAAGTACATTAACGCCAGAAACAAGTCGTGTATTATTAACAGTTTATATGATTATTATCGGATTTGGAGTAGGTTTCTCATTCTCTGTACTAAGTATGGCTTCAATTCATAACTTCGGTATGGAACAGCGTGGATCTGCGACTTCAACGAGTAACTTCATTCGTTCATTAGGAATGACACTAAGTATTACAATCTTCGGAATGATCCAAAGAACAGGTTTCCAAGATCAATTAGAAGAAGCATTTAAAGGGATGAGCGGGGAAATGAATACAAAATTAGGGGATTCAAGAGCCATTTTATCAGAATCGGCAAGATCTCAAATCCCTCCGCAAATATTAGATAAAATTATTGACGCTCTTTCTAGTTCAATTGTTCAAACATTCATGTGGGCATTGGTACCAGCTGGATTAGCATTCATATTCATTTTCTTTATGGGAAATGAGCGTATGGTAATTAAGAAAGAACAAATGAATAAAAAGAGTGAAACATCAAAAGCGTAATGAAAAAGCTCCTTTCCAATTGGAAAGGAGCTTTTTCGTATGTACGGTGTTAGATTAGCCTTCGATAATTTCGTATTCTTCGTCTGCAAGTAATAAAATTTGCGTTTTCTTGCCTTTGTTTTGAACTTCGATTACATCGTATGCGCCTAAGTCTCTTACTTTACTTTGAGAAGCGTTAACCATAACTTCAATAGGAATCAATTAAGATATCTTCTTCAATATATGATTCAGGCAATGCCATATCTTCAGTATCTAATACACACGCATATAGATTTTGTAAATTTTCAGTAGTTGGGTTTTGTTCCTCAACATCAATGATATTTTTTACTGCATCCATATTTTCTTCTTTTGCTTGGTACACTTTAATTTTAGCCATAATTTTAATCTCCTTTATAACGTAATCGTAGAGGCTACACCTCATTATAACGTTTTTTTTATGAAAGATGAAATTGTTATATGTATTTGTAGTAAAAATTATGTGTCCTTACTCAAAATTGGTGTAATTTCCATATAAATGTACAAGTAGGTAACGATAATGTTACGTTAAAGTTATATTGTCCAAGCTTTTCTTATTTTCTTCTCATATATATGTAGTAGCAATTCTATATAGAGAAGGGATGGAGTGTAAGTGGGTTGTGAACCGAGAGTTTCTAGAGATTTTGTTCAAGTACCTGAACTGGTAGGTTTTCGATTACTTTTATCACATCCAGCTGGAGACCCTTTAAACTACGGATTATTATTTATTAATTTTCCTGATACGATTTTTATTTTTATATTGGCATCAAGCGGATACCTTTCCATTTCGAACTGTTTAAAAATAGAGGGCGGAACTGGTGATGCCGAAATAGAAGAGATAAAAAAATGATAGAGGATGACGTTAACACGTACAAATCAGTTGTTAAATTGACTAAAGTATATAAGAACGGTGAGACAGAATCTTTTATTTATAAAAATGAGTTATAATACATGTATTTAAATGCACCCTCAAACTATTGTTGAGGGGTGTTACATAATTAATTATGTTGGTCCTTCAAACCGTTTGTTAACGGGTAAGAAATATATTTATTGTTGACTTATTTTATAGGTTGATCATTTCATAGTTAGTAGATGTTATAATCATTTTATGTTTACTGATATTTTATAAATATTCGAAGTTTTAATTTAATAGTCAATTGCTTTTATGATGAACAGGTGGGTATGTATATGAATACGAATTATGGAGCGCTCATGAAAATGTTAAGAGTAGTTGATTCTAAAGAAGGCGGGAATGTAAATGATATATGAAGCGAATATACATACAAGAAAAAAACTAGTTTCTATGTTTGAGGATTTCAATAACGTTGTTTTACTTTCTTATTTACAAGGGCATATGGGTACTGCTTGGGTAAATGACCTTGAAAATCCAAAAGTAGCACAAGTTACGGTAGGGATTTTTACATTTTACGCTGGAGACCCAAATACGAAAGAAACAGAAGAGTTATTACGTAATATTCCAGAAAGAATTTTAGTTATCGTAAATAGTGAAGAGTGGAAACAACGCTTAGAAACATTCCATGAAAGAAAAATAGATAAGTTTTTACGTTATAAATTCAAACGAAATCCAGAAGTTTTTAATCGTTCAAAATTACAATCTTTTATATCAACACTTCCAAAAGAATATGAGTTAAGAAGAATAGATGAGCATATCGCAAATAGCCCCAAATTACATAAGATATCTGAAGATTTTACAAGTCAATTTCATTCGGTAGAAGATTATATAAACCGTGGTATAGGTTATAGCATTTTATATAACGGAGAAGTTGTATGCGGTGCATCCTCGTATAGTATTTATAATGACGGGATTGAAATTGAAGTTGCGACTGATCACAATCATAGAAGAGAGGGCTTGGCAACTGTAGTTAGTGCAGCTATTATATTGGATTGCTTAGAAAATGGAAAGTATCCAAACTGGGACGCAGCGAATACTACAGCTGCTAAACTAGCAGAAAAGTTAGGATATGAATTTGATAAGGCATATGATACTTATTTTGTAGATAATAGATGAGTGAAGGAGTTACATACTAAAAAATAAATACGCCCTAGTACGTAAGTCTAGGGCGTATTTATTAGTTGGTAAATATCTTCATAACAATTTTATCATATTTTATCTTTTGAATGTTTGGAATTAAAGATATTTATGTGACTTTTTGAAAAAATAAAAGAGCAGCTAGCAAAAGCTAACTGCTCTTCTCCAAGGGGGAATGGAGAAATACAATCATGTTACCTATAGTATTGACAGAACATTGAGTTTTAATCAGCCATTTATAAAAGGAGAGATAAAATATCTTTGATTAATCCTTAGCTCCAATTAGGAGTACTGATAGAAAAACGATTGAGAATATATTTTTTTATTACATTTACAATTTGAAGAGTAGAACGTGTTTATCGTAATTCTCCAAACACCAATTATATTTTTTTAGAATGATTGGATGGACTGCTTCTTTCGTAGTATCGACTTCAGTATATCCATATTTCTTATAAAAGTTTTCTAATTCCTCAAAAGGAAGACAATATACATTTTGTATTTGTGATTTTTTTGCAGTTTCTACTAAAAATGAAACAAGCTCACCAGCTAATTGTAGCCCTCTAAATTGAGGCAGAATAAAAATTCCGCCCATTTCTAAAGTATCTTCATCTATTTGGACTAATCGGCCAACACCTGCATACTCGTTGTTATATGTAATAATTGCAACTTTATCTCTCTTTAAATCACTCCGTACAAATCCTATTGAGTCATATTGGTTATTAATCCATTCTAAATCGTTAGATGTGGCCAATTGAATACTCATATACATCCTCCTTCGGAATACTAGCGCTCTCTTCATTATATAGAACATAAGATACTATATCAAAAGAACCTTGAGATAGCACATTTGTTTAAGTTATTAGTTAAAAGTGTGGGATTGCTGGCATTGAAATCATGGCTTCACCAAACATAGGATAATAATCTTGTGAATTTAGTGTTACATAGTCAAAATAAAAATTAGTTTATGTGTTCGGTAACGTACGATTGTTTAAGTGTAGAGAAAATCATAGGGTTATTTTAATTAGTAGCTACTGTATTCATTGAAGCTATTAAGGAAATGTGGTAATCGCCAGCCCTAGTGATACAAATCATATTAGGATTTAGTAAAAAAAATTCTTCCTGAAAAAGAGGGGGATTAAAGATAAGAGCACTTCGAAAAGTGCCCTTCAGTAACGACTACTCATTCTAAAAAGAGAGGATGCAATATATCATATGAAGTTAAGTGTATTTAAGTATGGGTCTTTTATATAAATGTGAAATAAAAGAGGGTTGTCTTCTTATTAGAAGGCAGCTTTTTGTTATTACAAAAAAGAATTGGAAATAAAATATAAATTCAGTTACTTGTCCAAACAATTTTTTTTAAAATACATAAAATGCTAGGAGTTAGCCAATATTTTTATATTGCTAATTTTTTAGACTAAAAGGGGTGATTTTATGTGTGATTGTGAAGTTTGTAGAAGAAAGAAAAAACGTGATCCATTAAATCGGGGTTCTGAACCAAAAAAACAGGATTCCGAATCAGTGAATTCTTATTCATTTAGTAAAAATGCAAATTTTTTAGAAGAAGCTATACAAACAGATGAAATCGATCAAGTTTCTGAGGAATATATTGAAATAGTAGATTCAGCAGATGTACAAGTTACGACTACAGATACAAAAGCTGCACTATCTATCCAAGCCGCGTTACAAGCAACTATTGTGGTTGTAGTAAGTATTTCTATAGCAGATAGTGAAAAGGCAGATAAAATAACACAAGAATTGTTTCAAAAATCATCTATTAAACAAATTAATAGACAAAAAACATTTATTAAAAATTCCAGAAACGTAACCGTAACAACTACTGATACAGATATTGCAGTGAATATTCAAATTCTGCTTCAAATTTTATTAGCGTTACTAGTTAAACTAAACATTTTATAAAGTGTCTATCCTATTTATATTTAGCTATAAGGGTTCACACTAAGTAAATATTTTTTGTTGTAATATGTGGTACAAGCTTGGACTTTCTCATTATGACCGAATTAATATTCAAGATTGATGGGAAATTAAGTGTGGAAAACTACACAATAACAAAGGTGAACCTATTATTTAACAGTGAATAAAACTTATATATGTGAAGTAAAGGAAAGCTGTCTTCGTATTAGAAGACAGCTTTTTAATTTTATTAGTAAAAAGCCGTGAAAATAAAAGATTAAGTTACTTGTCCAAGCATTTTTTATTTAAATACATATAATGCTGGTAGTTAATCTAAATTTTTATAGAAAACTGATAGGAGTGAATATTGTAAATGGATGATTTAAATAAGTTTTCTTCTTTTAAGTTTGATAAGGATCAAAAGAATATAATTATAGACCTTTTACTCTCAGATATTTTTAATAGGCATGGGATAAATGAAGAAAAACTAAAAAATTTATCGCCAGAAAAAAAGCAGCAAATTAAAAGTATTGTTTCTGAAATACAATCACAAGTTAATAATTATTTAGATTGAAAGGGGGTGAATGTATGAAAAAAACATGTCATTCAGATGAAAATAAAAGGTGGAGTGCATTAGACTCCTCAAATCCTCATCCATCTTTTAAAAATGATACCGTTTCAGAAGCTGCAGCACAAGAAAGTAAAACTTACCAAATTTCTGAAGAATCTATTACAATTGTAGATTCAGCAGATGTAGAAGTTACGACTACAGATACAAAAGCTGCGTTATCTATTCAAGCTGCATTACAAGCAGCTATCGTGGTTATAATAAGTATTTCTATAGCAGATAGTGAAAAAGCTGACCGTGTAGCACAAGAATTGTTTCAAAAATCATCTATTAAACAAATTAATAAACAAGAAACTGTTATTAGAAATTCTAGAAATGTTACAGTTACGACTACAGATACAGACATAGCAGTAAATGTTCAAATTCTTCTCCAAATTTTATTAGCTTTACTAGTAAAATTAAATATTTTATAAAATGTTTAACCTTTTTTAGATATAGTGCATCTTACAGGTAAATATTGACTGTTTTAATTATAGTACAGGCTATAAATATTTATCATAACTGGACTAATATTCAACATCACCAAAGTATGAATGTAAACAAACAATGTGATGGAAAATAAAGTTTGGTTATTTTACGAAAATTTAAAAGCCATTTCCTTTATTGGATTTGGCTTTTAAATTTTAAACAGTATAAATTTGAAAAGATAATATTAAGTTAAAGAAGTAAAATATACTGATACAAAATACTTATAAAATTACTCGTGTTATAGAAAAATAATAAGAAAAGGATGTTTAAAATAGAATCATTTTCATTAATAGTTCAAGTTTTGAAGAATAGTGCATACAATATAAAGTGTTTTCCTTTCTTCATTTAAGTTTTACGTATATAATTTAAAAGTACTATTTTTATTTTATTATTTTATATTTATAACAGAATAGAGGTTTAAAAATGAGTGTTAAAATCATTACGGATAGTGCGGCGGATTTACCAGTAGAATTGCTGCAAGCATATGATATTGATTTAATTCCACTCCGTGTATATGATGAAGCAGAAACAGAGTATTTAGATGGAGTAACATTAGAGTCAGTTACATTATTGCAAAAAATGAGAGAAGGCGCTGTTTATAGAACGTCATTGCCTTCGCTTGAAACTTTCCAAGAAAAATTTGTTTCTTATGCAAAAGAAGGTAATCCTTGTATATATTTAGCTTTTTCATCTGAACTGTCTGGTACATATCAATCATCAGTTGTCATTAAAGAGGAAGTAAAAGAAACATATGCAGATTTAGATTTAGAAATTATTGATACAAAATGCGCTTCGCTTGGTCAAGGTCTTGTCGTTTTAGAAGCTGCTAAAATGGCAAAAGACGGCGCATCAAAAGAAGATATTTTAAACCGTGTCGCTTTTCTAATGAACCATATGGAGCACATCTTCACTGTAGCTGACTTACAGTACCTTGTTAGAGGTGGACGTTTAAGTAAAGTAGCTGGTTTTATCGGTGGTTTACTAAACATTAAGCCTATCTTAAACGTGGAAGAAGGAAAACTTGTACGACTTGAAAAGGTAAGAGGGAAAAAGAAAGTATTAAGCCGAATTGTTGATATTATGGAAGAACGTGGTAAAGACCTTAAAGGTCAAACAATCGGTATGACTCATGGTGATGACTTAGAAACAGCGGAAGCATTAAAATCATTAATTACGGAAAGATTCGGTTGTGAAGTATTTATCGTAAATACAATTGGTGCAGCAATCGGAGCACATACAGGACCTGGCGTTATAACGTTATTTTTCTTAAATGAAGTAGAGTAAAGGATTGATCATTTGATCAATCCTTTTTTCTTTAATCTGTGATTACCGGTCGATATGGTATTGGTGAAGATAAAATCTTTGAAGTTTTCCTATATGAATTGCTCTCTTGTAGAGGGAGTATTTTTTATATGTGGAATGATACTTAATGGTAGAAGAAAAGAGTATAAATAAGAATGTATTTGTAGGAATTTAAATATTTGAAGATATCAAAATTTTGCCATTTCATATATAATTGTGTGGGGAGAAATATCTGTAACTATTTGTAAAAATAGGGGGTGGCTATAAAAATGCAAGAAATTGCTAGATGGGATTTAAATCGATTGTATTCGAATGAGGATATTCTATTTCCGATTTTGGAGTTGAAAGAGCAATATTTTGTAACAAAAGATGTAGAGGTTCTTTCAAAGCTAATACAAGCTATTGAAAAAGCAGAATACTATTTGTACTGTAGATCAGTTGAAGAAAGTGTACCATCTGACCTTACTAAATTGACCGTGAAAGTGAAGGAACTAAAAAATGAATTACAGCAAGTAATAAAACATAATGAAGTGGAAACTTCAGATAATACTAAGTTAATAAAAGATGAGCTTAATGCGTGGGAAAATATGTACATACAATTACGGGATAGGATAGAAATAGAGCGCAATAATAGACAATTATCCTTTGGACAAGCAAATACTATTGCAATGAATAGTGATAATGAAAAGGAAAGATTAGAAGTATTCGAGTTACTTACAAGTACTTTACATAAGGAAAAAGAAATCTTTGCTACTGTATTAAATCAAATAGGGAGATTGCGTAATGCAAAGAGTAATGAAATAGAAGATAGAGAGATTTTAACACAATCTTTTCATGCGAATGGCATTTCAGAAACCGTATTATTCCAAATGTGGAATGCGACAGAAGAAAACCTTGATAAATTAGTAAGTGCTTTAAACGTGTATAAGAAAGGAAAAGCTTCAATTACATGGCATGAACTTATGACGGTAAAGGAAAGTAATGAGGTCATGATTCCTTTTTCAGTAGCAATACAAAACGTTTATGATGCATGTAAGAATATTGATGAAGAATTAGCAGAATTTGCACGTAATACGATAGAAAGTGGTTGGGTAGATGCTGAACCGAGAGAGAATAAACCACCAGGTGGGTTTTGTGCTCCATTTTTCAGTGAGAAAGAATCGCGAATTTCCATTCGTTATGATGGGAGTATAGATAGTGTAAGAGTGCTCGCTCATGAATTAGGACATGCTTGGCATTTTTATAATATGAGTTTTGAACAATCTACATCTTTTTTAGATGATTACTTGCCAATGAGTACGGCTGAATCAGCATCTATTTTCTTTGAAACGGTACTCTTAAATTATCTAATTGAAACAACGGATAGTAAAGATATGAAAAAGTCATTACTTAGCTGGAAAATAAGAAATAGTTTTAATTATGTAATGGCAATACGAGCATCGTATCAGTTTGAAAAAACATTTTATGAAAAATGTAAAGAGGGTCCTTTAAGTGCTGATGAAATTGAGAAATTATCTATAATTGCACAAAAAGAAGCTTATGGAAAAGCTTTAAGTGAATACCAGCCGTTTGTATGGATGAAATATATTCAATTTTATATAGCAGATGTTCCTTTTTACAATTATCCATACACATTTGGATATTTAGTAAGTTTTAGCTTATTAGAAATAGTTCAAGAAGGTAAAAGTACTTTTCATTCGAAATATAAAGAGTTCTTACGAGAAACAGGAAAGGCTCCAGTAGAGGAGCTTATGAAAAAACATTTTGAAATAGATATAAGAAATTATGAATTTTGGAATAAAGCTTTTATTCAAATTTCTAAAGACATTGATAAATATTTGCAGCTTATGTAAGGGGAGAGTACAGTGGATCAGCAGTTTATAAAAGGTATACCTTTTTCAACTTTAGAATATGCAAAAGCTATAAGTTTATTAAAAGGTTGGCTACATGAACAACAAGAGAAACCCAGGTTTGTAGTAACTGCAAATCCTGAAATTGTTATGTCTGCAAAGGAAAATACGGAAAAATCAAAGGAGTTTAAAAAGATGTTACTATCTGCGGATTTAATAACAGCGGATGGGATTGGTGTCATAATTGGCTCGAAAATATTAAAAGGAACTTTGAAAGAACGTGTTACTGGGGCGGATTTAACTCACGATTTAATAAAATATTGTAACGACAATGAATATCGTGTCTTTCTTTTTGGAGCTGCGCCAGAAAGTAATAAAAAGGCATTAGAAAAATTAAATGAGCAGTTCCCAGGAGCACAATTTAAAGGACAGCATGGATTTGTAAATGGTGAAGAAATAGAAGAAATAAAAATGAAAATTAAGCAGTTCAAGCCGCATTTACTACTCGTAGGACTAGGCTCACCAAAACAAGAAGAGTTCATCTATGAAAACATACAAACATTAAACGTTCCGCTATCTATTGGTATCGGAGGTATGATTGATATAATATCTGGTACTGTAAAAAGAGCACCAAAAATAATGAGGGATACTGGAACTGAATGGCTGTATAGGTTACTCTCACAGCCGAAAAGATTAAAGCGACAACTTGTACTTCCGAAATTTTTATTATCAGTTATGTCTGAGAGGATTAAAGGGATTAATTAATAAAGGGGACTACATACATGAACAGAATCGGCATTATCGGAGCAATGCAAATTGAAATAGATTTACTTTTAAAAAAGCTAGTAATACAAGAAGAACAGACAATTGCGGGAATGCCATTTTATATTGGAGAATTCATGGGAACAGAAGTAATTATTACACGTTCTGGTGTAGGGAAAGTAAATGCTGCTGCATGTGTGCAAACATTAATTCATAAATTTAATGTAGACTCTATCATCAATACGGGCGTTGCTGGTGGATTACATCCAGGTGTAAAAGTTGGCGATTTAGTTATTTCAACTAACGTTACCCATCATGATGTAAGTAAAAATCAAATGAAAAAATTATTCCCGTTTCAAGAGGAGTTTATTGCAAGTAAGGAATTGATAGAGTTAGCACGTAAAGCATGTAACAGTAATAGTTCAAATATTCAAGCTCACGAAGGAAGAATTGTAAGTGGTGAATGTTTTGTTGAAGATTCAAAGTTAAAGGCAAAATTAATAGATGAATATGCACCTCATTGTACAGAAATGGAAGGGGCAGCAATTGGACATGTCGTCTACATAAATGATATACCGTTTCTTGTTATACGATGTATTTCTGACAGCGCAGATGATGAAGCTCAAGTTTCTTATGATGACTTCGCGAAAACTGCTGCGAATTATTGCTCAGAAATTATTATTGCGATGCTTAAAAATATATCTGGTAAAACTATAGTCCAAAAGGAGAGATAGGAATGTTACAAGCATTAATTTTTGATATGGATGGAACATTATTTCAAACAGATAAAATTTTAGAATTATCGTTAGATGATACTTTTGATCACTTAAGATCACTTCAATTATGGGATACGGTAACACCGATTGAAAAATACCGTGAAATTATGGGTGTGCCGCTACCGAAAGTTTGGGAAGCTTTATTACCGGACCATTCTATTGAAATACGAGAACAAACAGATGCATATTTTTTAGATAGACTAATTGAAAACATAAAAAGCGGAAAAGGCGCTTTATATCCAAATGTAAAAGAAATATTTACATATATAAAAGAAAATAATTGTTCAATTTACATTGCTAGTAATGGTTTGAAAGAATATTTACGAGCAATCGTAACGTATTATGCTTTAGACAAGTGGGTGACAGAAACGTTTAGTATTGAACAAATACAATCGCTAAATAAAGGTGACTTAGTTAAAAGTATTATGAACAAATATGATATAAAAGAGGCAGCGGTAGTTGGTGACCGGCTATCTGATATAAATGCAGCGAAAGACAACGGTTTACTTGCAATTGGGTGCAATTTTGATTTTGCGCAAGAAGATGAACTTGCTCACGCTGATATAGTAATAGATGATTTAATAGAGTTAAAGCGGATACTGCCTGCTGTACAGAGATAAATAAAGTGTGTGCATTTTTTCCAAGTCCTATATGTCTTATTTTATGGAGGGAGTATGCTTAAAAATAATTTTAAAATTAGTAATATTCCTGCGGTTTTGTGGGGAGAGAAGAGTGAAAAAGTTTTTATTGCAGTACATGGAAATATGTCAAATAAGGAAGATGCAGTTATTCAAATATTAGCTGAAGAAGCCAATCGAAAAGGTTATCAAGTATTAAGCTTTGATTTACCTGAGCATGGAGAAAGAAAAAATGATAACACTCCTTGTAAAGTACAGTTTTGTGTTAATGAATTATCTATAATTATGAACTACGGAAAAGTACATTGGAAAGAAATAAACGTATTTGCATGTAGTATGGGGGCGTATTTTAGTCTTTTAGCTTATCAAAATGATGTGCTAAAAAAGGCATTATTTTTATCACCAGTAGTTAATATGGAACGAATTATTGAAAATATGATGAAATGGTTTAATGTAACACCGGAGCTTTTGCAAAAAGAAATGACTATAGAGACACCTATTGGTCAAAAGTTATATTGGGATTATTTATGCTATGTAAAAGAGCATCCTATTAGTACATGGAATACAGATACATATATTATGTACGGAGCTAAGGATGAACTGTGTGAACTTGAAACTATTAACTATTTTACAAAAAAACATCGTTGTGAATTAGAAGTTATGGAGACGGGTGAACATTACTTTCATACCGAAGAACAGTTAAAGATATTTGAACAGTGGTTACACAAACATATCGATTAACAAATTATAATTTATCTTGAACCTGTTAGAGAAGAATGAGGAATATATAAACTGATAGTATATTTGAGAGAAAGTATAAATGGTGAATGTATACACTTAAACAAACAGATGCTTTAGTTCAATAAGAATTAAACAACTTTAAAGAGCCTTACGACACACTAGATTGTAACAAGACTCTTATATTTTCATAATAAAATTAATCGACTGTATTATCGATTTACATATGAAGTGAAGTATATGCATACTATGAATTAAATAAAGTAATAAGCATAAAAATGCTCAGAATAAATGGTTCTCGAGCATTTTTATGTATTTTCGTACTTAGGGGGAGTGGACTTGAAAGATATACATATTCAACAAATAGAAAATTTAATGGAATATGAATTCAGTCATCTCGTTCAAGACAGTGAAGAAGAGGGCTTTAATTTCCTTATAAGGCTAATAAATGAATATAAAAACAAAATAAATGTATTCAATAAAACTGGAGAATGTTTATATGGTATT
The DNA here is from genome assembly GCF_022663795.1 of Bacillus cereus group sp. BfR-BA-01349. Lineage (NCBI taxonomy): Bacteria > Bacillati > Bacillota > Bacilli > Caryophanales > Bacillaceae > Bacillus > Bacillus cereus group sp. BfR-BA-01349. The sequence continues at coordinate 16,643 of NZ_JAKUGE010000017.1, read as the reverse complement.
TTCCAAGGGGATATGTTAGTCGGAGTTGGAGGTTTAAATAAAGATTAGTACATAAAAGACAATAGGATTGGGCGGTTAAGGAGATTTTATATTTTAAGGGATTATCGGCGTATAGGGTTAGGGAACTTATTATTAAACCAGCTATTAGGTCATGCGGAAAAGTATTTTGAAGTGATTGTTTTACATACTGACACGAAGCAAGGGGATGTGTTTTATACTGCAAATGGATTTGTGAAAGGGGGATTATATAAGGGATCAAGTCACTACAAAGTATTATAGAGATTGCTATCCAAACAATAGCTACGGAAAGGTATTTTCGTTGATAAATCGATATATCTTAAAAAATCGCTGATATATATGAAGGTGCGACCCTTATATTAGAAACAACTTTTATAATTTCATTTACCAAATTGTTATTATAAAAAAGAGCACCTTAGCTTTTAAAATTTAGCTTATAAGGTGACTCCTTTTCAGTCAATTACGTTTTAACCTTCATTTGTTTCAATAATAATCCTGGTTTACCTTTTACATAATAAAAATGCGGATTATTTTCATCATCATAAAGCATAATATAAGGCTTTTCTTTTAGTGGGAGTAGTATAAGTACTTCGTCTATTGTAGTGTGTAACCATTGATTAGTAATAGAAACCGGCTTAGATAAAGGGATTTTTATCATATAGCCATCTTTTGGAACGACATTTAAGTTTTTAAATGGACCAGTAATTGATTTAGCGTATTGAACTGCTTCTTTTTGGATTACTGGATCTAAAGATTGTTTTTGAATGACCATTTCTTTTTGACAATCAAATACTTCAATTTGTTGATTTGTATTTGCGAACGCATTTGTTGATAATAGAAATAGAAGAAGAGAAATGACCCCGATTTTTTTTATCATAGTACAACACCTCACCATTACTATCCCCTCAAAAGCTTTAAATATTTTTCTGTCACATTCATGTAACAAAGATGTTGTATGATACAATTGGTTTTTGTTTAAAGGCAATGGAGGAAAAAATATGAAAGTTTTAATTGCAGATGACGAACAAGATATGTTAAGGATTTTAAAAGCTTATTTTGAAAAAGAAGGCTTTGAAGTATTATTAGCGAAAGACGGAGAGGAAGCACTTCAAATATTTTATGATGAAAAAATTGATTTAGCTATTTTGGATTGGATGATGCCGAAACATAGTGGTATTACTGTCTGTCAGGAAATAAAAAAGAATTCAAGCGTAAAAGTATTAATGCTTACGGCGAAAAGTGAAAGTGAAGATGAATTAGCAGCGCTTCAAAGTGGGGCAGATGAGTACGTAAAAAAACCATTTCATCCAGGAGTACTAATTACACGAGCGAAAAAACTTATTCAGCATGATGATATTATTCAAGTACAAGATGTAAAGATAAATTTCGCCAAAAATAAAGTATATAAAAATGATATAGAGTTAGAAATTACAAAAACAGAGCTCGAATTAATAAAATGCTTTTTAAATCATAAAGGAACTATTTTAACTCGTAAAAAATTGTTAGACATTGTATGGGGATTTGACTATTTTGGAGAAGAGAGAACGGTTGATACACATGTAAGAAGGCTGCGTAAAAAAATTGGAGAAAATATTATTAAGACGCATCGTGGGCTGGGTTATAGTTTGGAGGAACAAAGTGAATAAACTTGGGAAAAAGCTATTTCTCAGCATTTCTTTAACCGTTATTCTTATATTTACAATTTCTTTATTATTAATTAACTTTCTCCTGCCGAAATATAATATTTATAAAACACGTGAAAACTTAAATGAATTTACAACTCAAATACAAAATGCGCTAGTCAATGATTTAGAAGATGTTATTCATACAATTGAAAGTGAAAATAATGTTACAATTGCGTATACGCCAATTAATCAGTCAGAAGATGCTATGAACGACGCGTTACGCATGCAACTTACGAAAAAGAAAGTAACGTTAAATAAGCTTTGGATTACGAAAGACGAAGTTATGAAAGTGAAGACGGAAGGGCAATCGAATAAACTGTACGATCAAGGAAAGGTAAAAGCGAGTTTTTTTGCTAAATATATTGCGAAAGATGATACGATAATTTTAATTGGGACTTCCATTGCGAATTCAAATGAAATTATAAATACGTTAAATACATTTTACTTATATATCCTATGTTTCTCGCTCCTTCTTATTATTTTACTTGTGTGGATACTTTCAAAAATAATAACGACACCACTGAAAGAGTTAAGTGATGTGGCTCAGGATATTTCACATTTGCAGTTTAAAAGAACGAAAGTGAAAACGAATGATGAAATAGGAGAGTTGGCCAATAGTATTAATATCATGAGTGAAAAACTACATGAAGCACATCAAGACTTAACTGATCGTAATGAACATTTAAAACGATTTATGGGTGATGTAACGCATGAATTAAAGACACCGATTGCATTAGTAAAAGCATACTCTATGGGGATTAAAGATGGATTAGATGATGGGACTTATGTAGATACAATTATTAAACAAACAGATCAAATATCAAACTTAATTGAAGAACTATTACGATTTTCTAAACTAGAAAGAGATATTTTACAAAAAGAAGAATTCCCCATTGAACCACTGGTCCAGAGTATATTAGATAAGCATCAGATTGAACTGGATTCGAAAGAAATTAACTTGCAAGTAAATTGTAATGCGGGCGATACAATCGTTTATGCAGATTTAAATAAAATGAGAATGGTGTTTCAAAATTTAATTTCTAATGCGATAAAATATACAGCAAATCAAAACATAATAATTACATTAGAAGATAGAAATAAAAGTATATATTTCCAAATAAAAAATGGCATTCCTACGGATAAAATTAAGGATATCGAGAAAATTTGGGAGCCTTTTTATGTACTAGAATCTTCTCGTAGTAAAGAAAAATCAGGTACAGGATTAGGTCTAGCGATAGTGAAAAGTATTTTAGAAAGGCATGGTTTTGAATATGGAGTTTCCTCTATAGATAGAGAAATTCAATTTTATATAAATGTGAAAAAGGACTAATGAAAATATTAGTCCTTTTTGCAGCTTTAGAGATTAGCGATACAGGATGAATCACCATAATTTTCAAAATTGATGTATTAAATAGAGAATTAGCAAATGTTCTACTTTCATTAAATTCACGTGAAGTTCACAGGAAAACGTTATATTTACATAGTTATATTTGAATTTAATGAAGTGAGGTATTCAGATTTGAAAAGAAAGAAATTAGTAATTGGTAGCATTTTAATGGGTATGACGTTATCTTTATCTGCATGTGGTTCATCAGATAATATTGTAACGACAAAATCAGGAAGCATTTCAGAAAGTGATTTTAACAAAAAATTAAAAGAAAACTACGGTAAACAGAATTTATCTGAAATGGTAGTAGAAAAAGTATTAAATGATAAATATAAAGTTACGGATGAAGAGGTAACGAAACAACTAAAAGAATTAAAAGACAAGATGGGCGATAATTTTAATACATATATGGAATCTAATGGTGTGAAAAATGAAGATCAGTTGAAAGAGAAATTAAAGCTTACTTTTGCTTTTGAAAAAGCTATTAAAGCAACCGTAACGGAAAAAGATATTAAAGATCATTATAAGCCAAAGCTTCAAGTTAGCCATATTTTAGTAAAAGATGAAAAGACAGCAAAAGAAATTAAAGAAAAATTAAATAGTGGCGAAGATTTCGCGGCATTGGCTAAACAATATTCAGAGGATCCAGGTTCTAAAGAAAAAGGTGGGGAACTATCTGAATTTGGACCTGGTATGATGGTGAAAGAATTTGAGGATGCTGCGTATAAGTTAGAAGTTGGTCAATTGAGTGAACCTGTTAAATCTTCTTTCGGATATCATATTATTAAGCTAACGGATAAAAAAGAGCTTAAACCGTATGAGGAAGAGAAAGAGAATATTCGTAAAGAATTAGAACAGCAACGTATACAAGATCCTCAATTCCATCAACAAGTTACTAGAGAACTGCTTAAAAATGCAGATATAAAGGTATCTGATAAAGACTTGAAAGATACCTTTAAAGAGTTAGAAAAATAATAAATGGAATGTAAGGCAAGCGATAGAAATATCGGTTGTCTTTTTCTCTATTTATCCCGCTATTTGCCGGGCAGTAAGACCCCACCTCAAAATTCAGCGAAAGCAAAGAAGTGGCCCTGCTGCTCGTAAACGCCCAATTGGTGAGGGCTGATTAAAGTTTTACTTTATAAAGAAGGAGGAAGCGGGAAAATACTTTCATACCTGCATTAAATTTTACTTAATAAGAAATCTTTGAGTTTCTCAACTTTTATATAAAAATAAAACTGAATTTTCAGTTATTTTGTTATATAGTAAAAGAGAACGAATAAGGGGAGGGAACATTTTGAGTAAAAAGAAAATGGCAATTACACTGTCAGCAATGCTATCTGCAACAATTATACCTAGCTTTACTATGAATGTGCATGCAGAGAAGAAGGAAGAGATTAAAAATACGAAAATTGAATTAGAAAATGGGATGACAAAGCCGATTTATTCTCTCGATGAAGCTATTATCGAAAATTTATATGTAGAGACAGAAGTTGATAGTGATCGAGACGGTAAGAAAGATAGAGTATCGATAAAAGTTATGCGTCCAAAGACAGATCCGAATGTGAAAGTTCCTGTTATTTATGAAATGAGTCCATATCGATCTGGATTAAAAGATGTTCCTGTATATAATGTAGATGAAGAATTGTATGCGTATGAAGGAAAACCGTATGGAGCGGTTAATCTTGGTTCGTATGGGAACTATTACGTGCCAAGAGGTTATGCAGTTATTCTAGGCGAAAGTATCGGTACTGGAAAATCAGATGGATGCCCTACAACTGGAGATGAACAAGAGATACTCGGGACAAAATCTGTTATTGATTGGGTAAACGGTCGCGCGAAAGCATTTACAGAACAGGGTGAGGAAGTTCAGGCAAATTGGTCTACAGGAAATGTAGGTATGACTGGAGTTTCCTATAATGGTACTTTACCAAATGCTGTTGCGACTACTGGAGTCGAAGGTTTAAAAACAATTGTTCCAATCGCAGCAATTAGTAGTTGGTATGATTATTATCGTGCAAATGGTGCAGTCATTGCTCCAGGCGGATATCAAGGAGAAGATACAGATAATATGGCAGAAGCAGTACTGACAAGGGAAAATCCTGAAGTTTGCGGACAAGTTATAAAAGAATTAACGGCTGGACAAGACCGAAAAACAGGTAATTATAATGATTTTTGGGATAAACGTAACTATGTAAAAGATGCTAAAAATGTAAAAGCGAGTGTATTTGTTGTTCATGGTTTAAACGATTGGAATGTTAAGACGAAACAGTTCGCGCAATGGTGGGAAGCACTTGCGGAAAATAATGTTCCTCGTAAAATGTGGCTACACCAAGGTGGTCATGGTGGGACATCAAGTAATAACTGGCAGCAAACACAAAATAAATGGTTAGATTATTGGTTGTACGGAATTGAAAATGGAATTATGGATGAACCAATGGTTGATGTGCAACGAGAAAATAAAACGTGGCAAAAGATAAAAAATTGGCCAGATCCAGCGGCTGTACCTTCAAAAATCCGTATGTATTTAAGTAATAAATCAGTCAATTTACCATTAAGTATGGGAGCGGCTAATAAAGTTTTCTCAGTCTTAGATGATGCACAAATGAAATCAAACCAATTAGTAGCAAACCCAGAATTAGAAGTAGCAAATCGATTAGTATATACAATGCCTGTACTGCAAAAAGATACGCGTATAAGTGGTACACCAAAGATTTCAATTACAGGAAATATTGATCGATCTGTATCAAATTTAACAGCATTACTTGTTGACTATGGAGGAGCGAAGCCGGAAATCGTAACGAGAGGCTGGATGGATCCACAAAACTTAAAGAGTATAGAAAATTCAACAGCGATTCAACCGGGCAAAGATTATACATTTACATGGGACATGCAGCCAGATGATTATGTATTTAAAGTGGGGCATCAAATCGGAGTTGTTTTAATTGCAAGTGATTATGATTATACAATTAGACCGAAAGCTGGCACGAAACTTACAGTGAAATTAAGTGAAGTGACATTGCCGATTGTGAAATAAATATTTTTTCTAAAGAACTTACTAAAGTAAGCTCTTTAATTTGTAGTCTGAATTTTTAATTTTTATATTTCAAATTGGAAGGTTATGTAATACAATATCATTATATTCTATGGAAAGTGAGTGATATATTATGACAGTCAGCTCTTTCGAAATATCATTAAAATTAGAGGTACAGGAAGATTAGTTGAATTGAAATCTTCCGTACGTAAAAACGGAGGAGAAAATAAATGTTTAGCTTTTATAGTACACTTTGTACGGAACTGTATGATTACACAAAACCAGTCGGTTATTCTTTAAATGGTGATATTGAGTATTACAAAGAACGTTTAAAAGATTGTAGAGGAAGAATCCTCGAAGCTGCAGTAGGTTCAGGGCGTGTCATCATTCCGCTTCTAGAGGCTGGTTTTAAAGTGGATGGGATAGATTATTCACCTGAAATGCTAGATTCTTGCCGTAAGCGCTGTAAAGAGAGAGGCTTACATCCTAATTTATATGAAGGAAGCTTGCAACAATTTTCACTTCCGCATAAATATGACGCAATTATCATTCCTACTGGATCTTTTTGTTTAATTGAAAATCGTGTGGATTCTATAAATGCATTGAAATGTTTTTATGAACATCTTAATCCAGATGGACGATTAATCGTAGATATTATGCTTCCGCATGACTGGAAGACTGGGGAAATTCATACATCGACTTTCTCTTTGCCGAGTGGAGACGGAATCACATTAGAAAATAAATCAATTGAAATAGATTGGCTGAACCAAGTTACTGTATCATATTTGAAATATGAAAAGTGGAGTAAAGGACAGTTAGTACAAACAGAACTACAACGCTTTGCGGTACGTTGGTGTGGAATAGAAGAGTTTAAACTTCTGTTAGAAAGTATAGGTTTCTCTAACATTACTTGCTCTGCTGAATATGATTATGAAAAAGAACCGTCAAATGCAAATCAAATGATTACTTTTGAAGCTATGCGAAAAGAATAGAACTAAAACTATGAATAAAAAATAAGGCAATCGATTTAAAATCGGCTGCCTTATTTTTAATTTTATGTAATGGTTTATAGAGAAAGATTGGAGGGAAATAAATGAAACTTATATTAATATTTGGCCCACAAGCAGTTGGAAAAATGACAGTGGGGCAAGAATTAGCAACATTAACCGGTTTCAAACTTTTTCATAACCACATGACAATTGATTTAGTAAGTCCAATTTTTGATTACAGTACGAAAGAAGCAAAAAGACTAGTAAGTTTATTTCGTAATGAAATATTTGAAGAAGTATCTAAAAGTGATTTATCTGGAATGATTTTTACGTATATATGGGCATTTGACCTCCAAGCGGATTGGAATTATATACATCATGTAGAAAGTATTTTTGAATCAAAAGGTGGGACAGTGTATTTTGTAGAGCTGGAAGCGGAATTAGATGAAAGATTAGAACGAAATAAAAGCCCGAATAGATTAGAACATAAACCGAAAAAAAGAGATATTGAGTGGTCTGAAAATAATTTGAAAGAAACGATGAAAAAGCATAGATTAAACTCTCTTCATGGTGAAATTGAAAAAGAAGAGTATATAAAAATTAATAACACGTATTTGAGTGCAAAAGAAGTAGCGGAAATGATTAAAGAGAAGTTTCAATTGTGAAATTTTTGAAGTCTATTTCGTTTTCGTTGTCCAAGCATTCTCCTACTAATTACACATACTATTTATGTTAAAGTCGGCTACTATTTTATATAGGGCTGTTATTTTCCTATAAATGCTATTTTAGTGAAGTGGGAGGAATCAATTTGGAAAACGTAGAACAAGATAGAATTGAAAATCAAGTGTATTCAAATCGTGTAGTAAGATCAGAATTTGATTCGAATTGGGAAACTTGTATATCAAAGAGTGGTTATGTAATTTATGTAGCAACAAGTAATAATGCTGAAGTAATAGTGCTTCTTGCAGATGGTTCAAGTAAATTATTAATTTTCGAAAAAGGCGGTAAAGTAGTAGTAGGTGGCGGTGAAACAAGTCATTACAGTAAGCCGCATATTGCAAGAAATATTTAAGATAGAACATGTTAATTAAGAAGAAGCTGGAAAACGGTTGTCATTCATGTTTAGGGCATGATAGACGAACCGTTTTTTATTTGTTTATAAATTTAGAAGAACTTCATTGATTACAAATACATCGGGATGACCAGCAAAATTAGAAGAAAACTTGGCGGGTAATGGTACAAAATATTATGTAGGTTTGCAAAAATGTTATAAGCGATATAAAAAAGCATTTCCTATTTGGGTAAACACTACTTCTATGTTATAGTATAATAGTGTTTTTAGATGGTGCTATTTTAATATATTTATAATTTTGTTATGTATTATTTTTATATTAAATAAGCGTCTAAAGTATTTTTTTATATAAGGAGTAATAATTAGAGAAATGAAAAATATAGACTTTATACTAGAAAGTGATGAGGCATTAAAACCGTCTGAACGATTAGTACTATTATTATTAGAGAAGCATAGAATGTTATATACGAACGATCTATTGGCATTATCAAATTTATCATATAAAACATTAACAGATTCATTAACGGCGCTAGTTTTAAAATCGTATGTGTTAAAGGAAACAGGTAAGGGAAGAAGACAGAATTGCTATAGATTAGTATGATAAGGCAGCTGTTTTAGAAACTTTTACATATGTTTTTTCAATCGTAAGGTGAAATTGTATTTTTGTTTTCAAACGAAAAACTTACTATAAGAGGGGCTAAGATAGTAGCGTTTCATTTTTGTAAATGTAATTATTTCATCATTGAAAATACAAAAATAAAATAAACCGCATAAAACAGAAATAAAAAAACAATCCATTTTAAAAATGGATTGTTTTTTTATTGGAATAATATTATTTGATATGTTGAAAGCATAAATAGCAGAATAAACATTACCTGTTTTAGTTCATGCAACTGAACAAATATGATGAAAACTATGTGTATAGTTTTTTGCTTGCTTTTTCAGTAACTCTAATGAAATCATGGTCTTCATTGTTTAAAGGTAGTATTTTTAACATTATTGCTATTCAGCATTAAGCACAAAAAAGTAATATATATAATATTATTATGTAAACTTAAGATTTTAAAAGGAAAATATAATAATTAATAGAACATGTAGAAGGAGATGCTTAAATATTTTGAAGGATGGGAGATTATTATGGAGCATTTACAATCAATAGCACAAGCTGTTATAAGTGGTAATAAGGAAAAAGTAGTGAAGTTTATAAAGGCGAGTCCAAGTATTGTTAACGAATGTAGTGAAGATGGCTGGACACCACTTCATTTAGCAGCTTATTTTGGACAGAAAGAAATAGCGAGTTTTCTTTTAGAAAGCGGTGCAGATATACATAGTAGAGCGAAAAACGAAAATGAAAATACACCTTTGCAAGCGGCAATTGCGAACAAGCAAAGTGAACTTGTCGCTTTCTTAATTGAAAAAGGATCAGATGTAAATATTATGCAAAGTGGTGGCTGAACAGGACTCCACGAAGCAGCATTATTAGGAAATGAAGAAATAATTATGTTGCTCCTTAAAAATGGAGCTAATAAGATGATTAAGAAAAATGATGGGAAAACAGCGTATGATATTGCATTAGAAAAAGGATATAATCACCTTTTACATCATTTGAAACAGGAAGTGAACTTATGATGAATAAATGGAGTGTTGGTATATTTTTATTTAATGAAGTAGAAGTGTTAGACTTTGCAGGGCCATTTGAAGTTTTTTCTGTAACTGAGGTGAATGAAGAAAAAACATTTACTGTTTATACAGTTAGCGAGAATGGGGAAATGATTACAGCAAGGAATGGATTGAAGGTACAGCCAGATTATAAGTGGATATTTTAATAATTCCAGGTGGGCTAGGTGCTAGAAAATATGAAATAAAAAATGAAATAGTAATAAAATGGATTCGCCAACAAATGAAAGAAGTAAAGCTGATGACTTCAGTTTGTACAGGAGCGCTATTACTGGCGAAAGCAGGTTTACTGGAAGGTTTAAAAGCAACAACACATTGGGCTAGTATTGAAAAGTTTAAAAATGAGTTTCAAAATGTTGAAGTTATAGAAAATGTAAAGTTTGTAGATGAAGGACATATTATAACATCTGCCGGAATTTCAGCTGGAATTAATATGGCATTTCATATTGTGAAAAACTTGTTAGGTGTGCATGTTGCGGAGGACACAGCGAAGCGAATGGAGTATGATATTAGTTTGCCAATATAAAAAGCCCGGATTGGGCTTTTTATATTGAATGAATATAGTTAAGCTCTTCATCACTCAAAATAGGGCGAACAGATGCATTTGCATTTTCTTGTGCTTGTGTTCCTGTTTTTGCACCAGGAATTACAACACTTACTGCCGGATGAGAGAGTACATAGCGAAGTGCAAGTTGCCCTAGGGTCTGATTTTTATTTGAGAGCAACCGAAGTTTCTCTACGGTTTGTAAGTCTTCTTGAAACCAAGTTTCATTTGGCCAATCTTTGCGTAAATCTCCATCTGGAAAAATTGTTTTATTTGTGAATTTTCCAGTTAAAATGCCCATTTTTAATGGACCACGAATAACAGCTCCTAGATTTTTCTCTTGTAAGAATGGTAATATATCTTTTTCCGGTTTTCGATTTAATATATTGTAATCAAGTTGTACGATATCAATTTCGTTGTTGTTATTGAAATGATGAATGTATTGTAAATCATGAGTCGAAACACCGACTGCTCTTACTTTGCCATCACGTTTTAATATGTCAAATGCACGTAGAAATGCTTCTATTTCTCTACGATTATGCCACCAAATATGACAAAAATAAAGATCAATATAATCTGTTTGAAGACGTTGTAAACTTGTTTCGAATACGGCGATGATTTTTTCGGGAGTATCATATACAGGAACTCCATTAGGGTCGTAGTGATGTCCGATTAAACCACCTTTTGTTGATAGGATAATATCATTACGATGTCCTTTAATCGCGGTAGCCACCAACTTTTCACTATGTCCTAAACCATACACATCCGCAGTATCAATAAAATTCACACCACATTCAATTGCTTTTTTTATAGCGGTTATAGATTGTTTATCGTTAACAGGTCCCCATTCATCACCACCGATTGCCCATGCGCCAAAACCTATTTCAGAAACAGTTATTCCAGTTTTACCTAATGTGCGGTAATGCATATTCCCCCTCCTTGTAAGCATGTTATAACATGGATATGTGGGGAAGGAATTTTGTGTGTGAAAAAACTCTTCTACAATAGTAGAAAAAGAATTACAGAAACTACTATTTTATAGCAGCATGTATAAAAAAAATCGGTGTAAATATGGAAATGTCGTCGAATGCTATCTTTAATTGGTTAATTTATGGGATATTTTTGTGAAGGAGTTTATTTTATAAGAATAGAATTTAGTTTAGTAAGAAAACGTGCCGATGGTAGTGAAAAATATGGGTTAGGGGGATTTGAATGAGGAAACTCGAGCGAGTAAATGTTCCTAATATACCAGAGCAATTATCACAACCTAGTGACAAGCGTAGGGTAAATAAAAAGAAGTTAAGGCGACTTATTTTAATGGTCCTTTTTATTGCGGCAACTACTCTATATGTTCAATATATTTTAACGAAACAACAAGAAGTAATTGATAAAAAGAAAGATACGATTACGGATCAAAAGAAACAATTAGTATCTTTAAAGAAAGATAAAGATTCTTTAAAGACTAACATAGAAAATTTAACAGACGATGAGGAAGAAATTTTGAAGTTAGCGAGAAAAGAGTATCAATTTTCTAAGTCAAATGAAACTATATTTGTGATGCCAAAGTAATAAAAAACAGTTAGCTATTGAACTGCACCCCCAATTGTTAGACGCCGTCTAACAATTGGGGGTGCAGTTTTTTATGTATGAATGTCATGGTACAAGGAACAATCACATATTGTAGAAATGAAGAGTTTAAGCTATTTTCATAAATATGGAATATGCACTGAAATAAATGTTGTTAAAATTCTGTCAATTATATTATAATACAAGGTAAGCGGATACATTTTTTAATCAACGTTGAGTTCCTCGCTCATACGACTATTAAGAAACCCGTTATCCTCGTATAAGAAAGGAAGATAGCTGTGTACGCTTCAAATACAATTTATATCGTAGGGGATGCGAAAGCACCTCAAAATAATCCCATTACTGAAAAGTTTAAAAGCTATTTTGTAGCATTTATACTTGTTAAGGATACAGGGGAAATTGTAGATGCAGACTGCTCAGCGACAATTGCATTAACATCTCAATTTGTTAAATATTTATTTCTACATAAAAATATAAATGACCCGGCATTAGTAATGGAAGTAAAGAACCGATATTTCGGTTCTTCTCAAAAAGCGTTACTTGTAGCGCTAAAAGATGCACAGAAAAAATATAATCAGATTGCTGCTTTGTCTACTCAATCATAGACAAAATCCAGCCGTAAGAATCATTCTTATGGCTGGATTTTTTTATTTCACATTATCGTTCTACATCAAAAGTAAACGAAAACAAAGTAGAGTGATAGAAGAGTAAATGTCCAATGGGTTTACCTAATAATTCGTGGGTATAAATCTCCGGTGGATTAAGATTTCACTTCATTGGGGAACGAAAGGATGAACAAAATGAAAATTATAGATGTAAAAGTAAATCGTAGACGTGTAAAACTGCATACACCGTTTAAAACCGCACTTCGTACTGTAACAGAAATTGAAAGTATAGATGTTTATATTCATACAGACGAAGGAGTGATTGGTAAGGGGGCTGCAGCCGCAACGCCAGTTATTACGGGGGATTTCACCAGCGGAATAGAAGAAGCGATTTTAGGACCGATGCGTTCATGTTTAATTGGTCAAAATATCATTCAGTTTCAGCAGTTATTACAGGACATTCAAATGAGTTGTATTGGAAATTCAAGTGCGAAAGCAGCGGTAGATATCGCTTTATTTGATGTATATTGCCAATATCAAAATGTGCCGTTATATGCATTGTTAGGCGGGAAGAAAAAAATTCCTACCGATATTACAGTGAGTGTGGATGAACCTGTATTAATGGCAAAAGAAGCGAAGAAACATATAGAAAAAGGATTTCAAACATTAAAGATTAAAGTGGGTAAAGAGGCGCATTTAGATTTGGAACGTATTGAGGCAATTCGAAATGTGGTACCAAGAAATACGACATTACGTTTAGATGCGAATCAAGGTTGGAGTCCAAAAGAAGCGGTCTCTATCATTCAAGAGATGGAAAATCGTAATTTAAATATAGAATTTATTGAACAACCAGTACACGCGAAAGATTTGGATGGGTTAAAGTACGTCAAAGATCGTGTGCAAACGCCAATTATGGCCGATGAAAGTATATTTTCGGCAAGTGACGCATTAAAGCTCGTTCAAGGAAGATATGCAGACTTCATTAATATTAAATTAATGAAGTGTGGTGGCATACGTGAAGCATGGCGTATTGCAGATATCGCAGAAACAGCTGGTGTGAAGTGTATGGTGGGCAGCATGATGGAGTCTTCACTTTCCGTTAGTGCTGTTGCGCATTTAGCGGCAGCGCATCCTAATATTCATTATTTTGATCTTGATGCACCGCTTTGGTTAATGGAAGAGCCAGAAGGAATGACTTATTCTGGATCAAAGATAAACCTTCAATCGGCAGTGAATAGTAAGTTTTAGGAGAAGAGACTAGTAAACTATCTTTTAAGGGGGATAAATATGAAAAAAGTAGGAACTGTATTTTTAACAACTTTATTTATATTTTCATCGTTTACATCGGCAAATGCTGAAGAAAAGAAGGATAATAAAGCATTTATAGATGTATCTGCTGCAACGTTATGGACAGTACCTGATTCATTAAGGCCAATCGATACACCGAGTGCAACAAATCCAGTGGATCTATGGAAATGGACGAAATCAATGACACTTGACGAGAAACTATGGTTAACAAATGCAAATAAATTAGAAACACAAGCGTTACTCGGTCAAGAAGTAACTGTTATTGATAAGAAAGGCGAATGGGTGAAGGTATTAGTGCATGGACAGCCAACACCACGAAATGAAGAAGGTTATCCGGGCTGGATACCTGAAAAACAATTAACATATAATCAAGAATTTGCAGATAAAACAAATGAACCTTTTGTCTTAATAACCAAACCAACAGCGATTTTATATATAAACCCTTCTGAAAAACATAAATCACTTGAAGTCAGTTATAATACAAGACTGCCGCTATTAAGTGAAGACACAATTTCATACCGTGTATTGTTGCCAAATGGTCAAAAAGCATGGATACGTAAAAATGATGGAACAGTTTACCAATCTCAAACTGATATTCCAACTCCGGCGGCTGATGATTTAATTAACACAGGGAAAATGTTTTTAGGATTACCGTATATATGGGCTGGTACAAGCGGTTTTGGATTTGATTGCTCTGGCTTCACGCATACAATCTACAAATCGCACGGCATTACAATTCCGCGAGATTCTGGACCGCAATCAAGAGCAGGAGTTGCAGTTGATAAAGAAAATCTACAAAAAGGTGATTTAATTTTCTTTGCACATGATCAAGGGAAAGGTAGTGTCCATCACGTTGCAATGTATATTGGTGATGGCAATATGATTCACTCACCAAGAGCTGAAAGATCGGTAGAGATTATACCGCTAAATACACCAGGATATATAGAAGAATACGCTGGTGCTCGTCGTTACTTACCTTAAAAATAGAGGGGGTTTTTAAATGAAAAAAGTTGTTCGTTACTCATTAGTTAGTACTCTATTAGTTTCTTCATTTTTAGTTGGTTGCGCAAAAGAAAAAACTGCAACAAAGCCGAAAGATGAGAAGAAAGTATTACAGTTACTAGAAACGGGTGAAATTCCGTCGTTAAATTCAGGGAAAGTAACAGATGCAGTCTCGTTTAACGTTTTGAATAACGTAATGGAAAGACTATTCCGTCTATCGAAAAATGATGAAGTAATTGAAGCCGGCGCACAAAAATATGAAGTGAGTAAAGATGGAAAGACATATACATTCCAATTGCGTGATGCGAAATGGTCTAACGGAGATCCAGTAACCGCTCATGATTACGTATACGCTTGGAAGCAATTGATTAATCCAGATACAGCTTCTCAATATGCATACATTGCGTACGATGTAAAAAATGCTGAGAAGATAAATAAAAAACAACTAGGTCTAGATGAATTAGGAGTAAAAGCGAAGGATGATAAAACATTCGTCGTAGAGCTAGAACACCCTGTACCGTATTTTACGAAATTATTAATTTTACCATCCTTCTATCCAATTAACGAAAAATATGCGAAAGAGCAAGGTGATAAATACGGCTTAGAAGCAAATAAAGCGGTATATAATGGACCGTTTACATTATCAGAGTGGAAGCATGAAGCTAGCTTTACAATGAAGAAAAACGATAAGTATTGGGATAAAAAAGAAGTGAAGTTAGATGAAGTAAACTATCAAATTGTAAAAGAAATTTCAACTGCGGTAAATTTATATGAAACAGATAAAGTTGATAGAGCTGTTATTTCTACAGAATTCGTAGATAAATATAAAAATAATAAAGAGCTAAAACAATATACAGATCCAGTTATGTACTTCTTCCGATTTAATGAAAATGTACCAATTCTTAAAAATAAAAATGCACGTCTTGCGCTAAGTACAGTTTTTGATAAGAAGGGACTCGCAGATTCATTTTTAAATGATGGATCGGTTGCAGCAAACTATTACGTACCAAAAGGATTTTTAAAGGGCCCAGATCAGAAAGATTTTAGAAGTACGGCTGGCGAGTTTAATAAGACAAATGTAAAACAGGCGAAGGAATATTGGGAGAAAGCGAAACAAGAGACAGGTACAAATGAAGTGACGTTAGAATTATTAAATTATGACTTAGAAAACTTTAAAAAAGTTGGAGAGTACATTAAAGAGCAGCTTGAGAAAAACTTACCAGGATTAAAAGTGAATGTGAAATTACAACCACATACGCAAAAATTAGCACTTGAGAAGAAGAAAGAATATGAAATGTCGTTATCACGCTGGTTACCAGATTATCCGGATCCAATGACTTACTTAGAAGTATTCCTTTCTGGAAGTAGCGTCAATAATACAGAATATGCAAATCCAGAATATGATGCATTAATTAAGAAGATTAAAACAGAATTAGGTAATGATGAAAAGGCTCGCTGGAAAGCAATGCAAGATGCTGAAAAAATGCTACTTGATGATGCAGTAATTGCACCGGTATTCCAGCGCGGATTATCATACTTACAAAAACCATATGTGAAAGATTTATATGTACATCAATTTGGTCCAGCTACAAGTTTAAAATGGGCAGATTTACAAAAATAAAAGAATGAGGAAACAGACTTCACGTATGAAGTGCACCCCAATTGTTAGACACATAACTAACAATTGGAGGTGCATTTTTTATGGCTAAATTTTCTTCAAAAGATAAAATAAAAG